>DATKAN010000023.1 GCA_035498035.1 Nitrospiria bacterium | reverse complement strand
TCAGCGACCTGCTAGGGCCCCCAGACCGCGTCGGGGAGAAGGAGCCGTTTAACCGGCTGCCCCTTGATGATATGTTGCTCCAGGATCTCGGCAACATCGTTGGGCGTGACCTTCTGGTACCAGGTGCCTTCCGGATAGACCACGACCGTCGGACCGAAGGCGCAGGGACCCATGCAGGACGATTCCGTCACGATCAGCTTGAATACCAGGTTGAGCCGGGCCATCTCCATCATAAAGCGCATGAAGACTTCTTTCGATCCGTTCCCGCTGCAGGAGCCACGGGGGTGGTCCGGAGGCCGCGTCTGAGTGCAGACCAGAATGTGGTGCGTCGGTTTCGGCATGATAACTCCTTATTTAGGTTGAGGCCACCCTGACCTGGCCGTCCTCGATCTTGACCGAATACGTCTTTACTTTCATGGAAGGATTCGTGGAACAGACGCCCGTCTTCACATTGTAGCGCCAGCTGTGCCAGGGACAGATCACGCTCTCACCCTCCAGCATCCCCTCGCCCAAGGGTCCTCCCTGGTGGACACACATATTGTCGATCGCATAAAAGGTCCCGTTCAGATTAAAGAGGGCCACCTCGTTTCCTTGGACTTCCACCACGCGACCCTCGCCGGGACCGATGTCCTTTGCATCGGCCACCGTCACAAAATCACTCATTGCTCCATCCCCTCCTCCGCGCATTTGATACGAAATTCAGAGGATCATTTTATAGGAACAGGATCGGGTATTCAATAAAAAAGGCTCCAAATCCGCTCAAGGTCCAAATTGACAGTTTTTGAACCGACTGCTATGTTTTTTTATAGTCGGAAGGAAGAAACCGAAACAAATGAGACGGATTTCTCACGAATGGAGTTTCTGGAGCGGCCTCGCGCTCTTTCTATGGATGGCTCTCATGCCCTGGTTCAACCAGCAGACCTCCGCGGGCGATCCCTCGGCGGTCCGGATCGTGAGCACCTCCCCAACCGACGCGGAAGAGATCAACAATCTTAAGGGGGCGATCGTTACCCTCCAGTTCAATCGAGAAATGAATCCGGCCATGCAAGCAGGCTTGGTGATGAATCAACGCGGCGCCGTCGACGTCAAAGGCAACCCCATTGAGGTCCAGGGGGAGCTGACTTGGCCGGACGCCAAGACGTTGCAATTTAAACCAAAAAAGGCCTTGAAACCCCATTCCACGTACCAGGTCAGCCTACTTTCGGCGCAATCCAAGGCAGGCGAAAGCATGGAACAAATTCCTTTTCGTCTGGTCTTTACGACCGGCGCGGGGCGGTGATCGGGCGCATCGAGATTTAATCCCCACCCGCACGGCCCCTCTCTTGATTTCTTAATGAAAAGCTTATATTATATTAGCGATTGCGATGGAGATGACCCTCTTATTAAATACGACCTATGAGCCGCTCCGGGTGGTGCATTGGAAACGGGCCATCACCTTGATGTGGCAGGAGAAAGTGGAGGTCCTGGAGGTATACGACAAGGAGATCCATGCCGTCTCGATCACGATCAAACTTCCCTCCGTCATCCGTCTGCTGAAGATTATCCGGATGAAGGACAGTCATCACGCCGTAAAATTTTCCCGCGCCAATATCTTCGCCCGGGACAAACACCGCTGCCAGTATTGCGGCCAGAAATTCCGTACGGAGGAGTTGACCTTCGACCACGTGATTCCGATTTCCCGCGGTGGTAAAAAGGCCTGGGAAAACATTGTCACGGCCTGCATCGTATGCAACAACCGCAAGAGCGGTCATACCCCGGACGAAGCCCGAATGCGCTTGATCAAAATGCCCGTTAAGCCCAAATGGAGTCCCACCTTTACCATCACGATCGGGCTCAAGACCTTCCCCGAAAGCTGGCGGGATTATCTCTACTGGAACGTCGAGCTTGATCTCGACCGGATGGAGACCGACGCTTCCGTATAAGACTTCGCCGCCCTCGAATCATTCCCCCGTCTTATCAAACCCGATATCGCAGGATGGAGCCGCTGTGCTATAATGAGGTTCCCTACAAGGAGAGAAGACCATGGTCTTGTTGGAGTTCAGCATGTCCCCGCTGGGTAAAGGAGAGAGCGTCGGGAAATACGTCGCCCGTTCCCTGGATATCATCGATCGATCCGGCATTGCGTACCGCCTCAACCCGATGGGAACGGTGATCGAGGGAGACTGGGATAGGGTCTTCGGTGTCGTGAAACGATGTTTTGAGACCATGAGAAAAGACTGCAACCGTATCTCGGTCAGCATCAAGGTCGACTACCGGAAGGGCCACCGCGGCCGGCTAAGCAGCAAGATGGCCAGCGTCGAAAAGCGCTTGGAACGGAAATTGAAAACATAGCGGTGACGCTAGACCCTAATAAGATTTTTCCAGCGAGCAAGGCGAGCGGGAAGGGGAGGACTTCGACGAGCTCAGTCGAGTCGCTCCATCTGGCTTTGCCTTTGGAGGGGGCGACGCAAGCCCCTTTTATGGATCCGAGCAGTCGCGAATGAATCCGCAATTCCGGCAGACCAATTTGCAGTGGATGGAGATCAACGGAGAGCCGCACCGATCGCACCGGGGAGAAGACGTCTCATCCTTATCGCCGGGGTCCATGCTCTGGCGGAGATTCATGCGGTCAAGTATAGCGTCCGTGCGTGCCGGAAAGCAAGACTGCAAGATAAATGAGGATGGGAATCATGCCCGAGGAACGGGAAAAAGAACGGAAACAAGCGGCCGAGCTGTTTAAAAAAGCCTATGAGTTCCAGATGAGCGGGGCGCTGGAAGAGGCCTGCGAACATTATAAGAAGTCCATCGCGATCTATCCCACGGCCGAGGCCTACACCTTTCTGGGGTGGACCTACAGTTTCATGGGACGCTATGACGACGCCATACAGGAATGCCACAAGGCGATCGAGGTCGACCCGGATTTCGGGAATCCCTATAACGATATCGGGGCTTACCTGATCGAAAAAGGGCAATTGGATGAAGCGATTCCCTGGCTTGAAAAGGCGGCGAAGGCCCCCCGCTACGAGAGCTACTGTTTTCCCCATCACAATCTCGGGCGCGTCTGGGAAAAGAAGGGGGAATGGTACCGGGCGATGGAGGAATATCAGAAGGCGCTGAAGGCCAATCCGGATTATGTGCTGGCCGCGAAAGCGTTGGGCCGGATCAAAGGTATGTTAAACTAAGGCGATCCTCTTTCGATGACGAACCTGAGCGTCCTTGTCGCGATCACCGACCTCTTTTTCTTGTCCAAGATCCGAACGGCCCTGGAAAGCCAGGGCTGCACGATTCGAGTTGCCACAAAATCGGAGCAGATCCTGAAGGAAGCCCTTGCCCAAAAGCCCTCATTGATCGTTTTAGACCTCGGCCTGCCCGCCCTCGATCCCGTCCGCCTCGTCGAAGAACTCCGTGGCAATCCCGAGCTCCACACGCTTCCGGTGCTTGGGTATACGAACCATACGCAGGTTCCATATTGGGAAGAAAAATTGAATGACAAAACAACAAAAGTGGTTCCAAATTCCTATATATCGTCAAATATTACCAGAATTATATCTTTGGCAAACCAGCTCTTTAATACTCAAGTATTTCCAGAAGATACACAATCCTGAACAAAATTTATTTCTTTTTGGTCTTTTTTGGCTCTGGTTTGACCTGCATTAACGCATTTACAGCGTCGGTGTAGGTGAGCGGGTGCAGAGTAACCTTTGGCTGGCGTTTCGGTTTCTTGGAGGATTTATTGGGCATGGTAATTAGTGTAAAGCAATAAAACCTTCAAGTCAATCCTCTCCTTTTCTCATCGGACACAAACCCCCAAAATCTATCTTGGATGCCAAGACCATTGACAATGGATGGTAATATTTGTTATATTGCGTACATTAGAATTCATGGAGTGATGCAGATGGCTACCAAAAAGCTTCTTCAGGAAGCACTACAACGAGCAATAGATTCTTATACACAAGAACTCTCCGAAATTGATCAGCGTCGGAAAGAATTGAAAGAAAAAATATCTGCCTTAGAGAAGGAATTAGGAATAAATTCACCGAATCAAGTTAAACGAGGACGTAAAGTCCCGTATACTTCATCCGATTTCAAGGAATTGTACGACAAGCTTTCTACAACAAATTTCGAACATAAAGACTTACTCGAAGCGGCAAGGATAGTATATAGGACTATGGGGAAACCTTTACATGCGGGTTTAGTTTTTCAATTCCTTGTAAGCAAAGGTATTGACGTTAAGTCCAAAAATAGGCCCAAAGATGTATTCGCATCTTATTTACGACGCAGTAAAGATTTCGAGAAGGCTGGAATTGGAATGTTTAGGATTAAGCAAGGTTTAAAAGCAGTTAATGAATGAGGGGCGCACTGACCAAGCAGTGTGAAAAAATTACGGGGTGGATGACCAGACTTGGCCGATCAAGGGTCCACCCCGTAACTCCTCTCCAGTTATAAATGCCGTCGTGGCGAAATAGTAGACGCGGTAGATTTGGGATCTGCTGGGGTGCTAGCACACCCCGTAAGGGTGCAAATCCCTTCGACGGCATTTATTTGGCTGAATTCATCTTATAGCATAGGAGAACATAGAATGTCAAATCAGACTCCATCTCAGACACCAGCATTAGCACCGCAAGAAAAACCAAATACCCACTATATTTCGTTTAGTGCAGAAATTAATCAAACAACGAGCGAAACATTACTTGGGGTTTGTGCAAATTGCGTTGTTAAACAAGTAGAAAATGTTTATTTATTGCTTTCGACTCAAGGAGGATCGGTAACTTGCGGAATAAATCTCTATAATCTTCTAAGGGGAATGCCTTTTCATCTTACTACTCACAATGCTGGAAATGTTGATTCAATTGGGAATGTAATATTTCTGGCTGGAAAAGATAGATATTCTTGTCCAAACTCTACTTTTATGTTTCATGGAGTTGGTTTTGATATTCCATCACAAATGCGCTTTGAAGAAAAAAATTTGAGGGAAAGATTGGATTCTTTAAAAGCCGATCAGAGCAGGATTGGAAAGATCATCGTCGAAAGAACTACTTTGAGTACTGAAAACGTCCACCAATTGTTTTTGGAAGCTGTGACACGTGATCCTGATTACGCCAAAACTCATGGGATCATCCATGAGATTCGAGATGTTAATATTCCCCGTGGCGCATCCCTCACGCAACTTGTATTCAAGAGATAATGCATCATTTTCAATCTTCATAGCCCTAGAATTCTACCATAAGAATTATAGGGGATCAAGTTTTTAATTATTTTTCATAACTGGTTGTTTATAAAGCAATCTTTTACCTTCTGCGCCCTTCAATGCTTCTTCCGCTCTCTCTGAATCCGTAACCTTTCTTGTATTCCACCGAAAAGAAAACTCGTCGCAGTATCGGCCTAAATGTTTCTTGCTTACATGGTGGAACGTCCCATGAACACCCCTCTTGAGTAAAGCGAAATAGGACTCTGCTGTGTTCGTATAGACATTCCCTCGGACATATTCGTCTTGGCTGTGATTGACAACCTTATGACCTCCGACGAATTCACGATCCAATCCAATATAGCTCTTGTGTTCATCTGTCATGATAGTTGAGGCAATTGATACATTGGCTCGGATTTCTCTTTTCAGATCCATGGCTGATAGGGTTTTAACCGGCTTTGATCTTAATTCCCCGTTTCGCTGTACCAAGACCATGACTGGCGATTTATTTTCGAGACCTGTTTTCCCAAAATTCCGGTCTGATTTTCCACCGATATAAGTTTCGTCCACTTCGACGATGCCGTCGAGCTTCTTAATCAAGGGCATTTTCTTCATGGCAAGCCGGATACGATGGCACATGAACCATGCCGTTTTATAGGTGACGCTTAACATCCTTGAAAGCTGTAATGCGCTCATGCCCTTCTTGGATGAGCAAAGGAAATGTACGGCCATAAGCCATTTATGAAGCGGAATATGGCTACCCTCAAAGATGGTTCCAACTGTCACGGAGAATTGTTTTTTACATGAACCGCATTTAAATAATCCTTTTCGGGCCGGACTTTTTGAATCAGCCTTCGGGGTCAGCCTATAAACCGATGTTGATTTACAATGGGTGCACGTTGTACCATTAGGCCAGCGCATATTTTCAAGGAATGTACGGGCTGATTCTTCATCCTGTGCGCTTGCTGGTAAACCGAGGATTTTGACGTTTTCCATGACCAAACCTCCGAATTATGGCTTGATCGTATCACGTCAAAGTGGGGTTTGTCAACTATATAATTCTCAATATTACAAATATAGTGGGTATTCTAAATAATTTCAGGTCATAATAATCATATAAAGTGGGAAATGATTAATAAAAGTCCGTTGTTTGATATACAGCAGGCAGCCGGGGCTGTTTTTATGCAGTCCGGCGGGCTTGAAATGGCCCGTTCATACGGAAATCCAACACTTGAACTTCAGGCCGTCCGGAAACAGTCCGGGCTGATCGATCAATCCCACCGTGGAAAACTCCGTTTAAGAGGCAAGGACCGTACCGACTTTCTTCATGGAATGGTCACGAACGACATCAAAAAACTCACCCCCGGGACCGGACTTTACGCCGTCTTCACAAACGAGAAGGCCAAGATGCTCTCGGACGCTCGAATTTACTGTCTTACCGATGCGCTCTGGATCGACCTCGAGCCCGAGGTGACGGAAAAAATATTAAAACACCTGGATAAATACACGCTGGCCTCTGATGTGACGATTGAAAACCTGACCGAGGTTTTTGGACTCCTCTCGATCTACGGACCGTCATCGCAGGGGATCGTAACGCAAATGACCGGATCCGAGGCCCCGACGAAGGAACTCTCCACGGTGACGTTTTTTCTGGATGGCGTCCGGTCTTTCGCGGCGCGAAACGAGATCGTGGGCGAGGCGGGTTACGACCTTTATATACCGATAGACCGGATGGTCCCGACCTGGAACCGATTGATCGGGATCGGCGAGCCCTGCGGTCTTCGACCGGTCGGTCTGGATGCTTTGGACTCCCTCCGGATCGAGGCCGGCACGCCGCGGTACGGGATCGATATGGATGAATCGAACTTTCCGATGGAAACCGGATTGGAAAAGAAGGCGATCAGCTACACGAAGGGCTGTTACATCGGACAGGAAACGATCGCGCGTGCGGACGCTCAGGGTCGGATGAACAGGAAATTGATGGGATTGGAATTGACCGCGAAAACCGTCCCGGCGAAGGGCCTTCCGATTCTGGCCCCGTCTTCCGTATCCGGAGGTCCTGAGCGCGTGGTCGGGAACGTCACGAGCTCCGCCGAATCCCCGACGCTCGGCCGGGTGATTGCGATGGGATATCTCCATCGCGATTTCGCCGAACCGGGCAAGGAGGTGACGATCGAGGGAAAGCCCGCGAAGGTGGTTTCCCTCCCTTTTTTCACACGATCTTACTAGCGGGATATTTAAATAACTCGTTAGCAGAAGGACTTTTTCAGAAGCCTGCTTTATTCCGGAGCCTCTTTAAGCAGCGTCAGACCCTTCCTGACCCGTTCGACCGCGGGCCCGAGGGATTGTTCCAACAGCAATCTGTTTCGTTCGGAGAGCCGCCTTTGAAGGGTCGAATACTTTTCCAATACGCCCGCGGCCAGAACTTTGCACCCCTCAAGATCTTCCAGTGTCGAGTTTTCCGTGGTTACGCGATCAATTTCCTCTTCGACCTCCACCAACTCTTCGGTAAGCGTATCCAGTTCTTTCCTTGGCAGTAAATCACCCTGCTCCCCGACGTGCCCGCTCATGGGCTTATTTGATTCCGTTTTCTGTATGGATTTGTCCATAGGTCTGGTGTCACCCCCGTCGTCCGGCGCTTAACTCTCCATCATCTCCAGCCGGGCCTCGAATTCATGGCCGCACTGGGTGCAACGCACGCAATCGCGCTCCACCGTGGGCTCATCCACGGAGATGCACATGCCGCCGCAGTCATGGCATCTCGCTAAGTGGACGACTTCGTCATCCGAGGTCTCGTAGCGGGTCCCTCGAAGGCAATAGACCAACTTCCCGTTGAGAGACCAAGGCCGGCCCGCATTGTCCACAACAGGTAAGACGATATAATGATGCGTCGAATAATCTTCCTGCTGTTTTCGCGTGGCGAGCCCGGCTTGAATCAGACGGCCGGTCTTTACGTCATGGAGGGCTTCGGATTTCACGACCACTTTCGTGGGTCCCATTTCACACCCCCGGGTAATAGGATCTGATATTGAAGAGCCCTTATCCTACACCCCGTTTCTGCCTATGTCAACCACCAACTTCCTCGCCGAGATTTGTATGGTTCTACCCCAAATGTATTCTCCAGTCCTTCACCCCCCCGAGCCTATTTGCCGATTTTACCTCGTGCGATTAAAATGATACCGGGCAGAATCAGCAAATATGCGGTACGGACCCCTATAACATCATGGCGAATTTGGCCTCGGCGATCGGATCGGCAAATTTGAGATAAGACATCGAGTTGAAAGTGGAAGGGCCTATCGATAAGACCGATTCCGGCGGACACCCTGCTTGATGATTGGATAGGGTCTATCCAACAACAAACAGGGTGTCCGCGGAATGGAGGACGGGAACGCGCGCGGAGAATTCGATCCCTTCCCGTTTTTTACAGCGAGCGCAGGAAGTTCAGGAGGTCCGTTTTCTGCGCATCGTTTAGCTGGTTGAAATTGTCCACGACATGGTTGGCCTCCGAGTCCTTGAAATGGGAATTTCCGGCGCTCTTGTGCGCCTGGATCGCCTCGACCAGGTCGGTGGTGCGTCCGTCATGGAGGAGGAAGATGCGGCCCCCGAGGCCCCACAGCGGCGAGGTCCTGAATTCGTCCGGGCCGGCCTGAGCCTGGACGATATCATCCGCGAGGCCCGGCCCCATGTTGTGGAGCAGAAGATCCGAATAAAGGTTGACGTCCTTATTCGCCAACGCCGCCGCGGCGGCATTGCCCGTCCGAAGCGTCGGAGTGTGACACAAGGCGCAGCCGGTGCTTTGAAAAAGGTCGCGGCCGTTCGCGATGGAGTCGGCGCCGCCCGGCGTCGTCAGCGACGGGGTCGGCGGAGCCAGGAAACGCATGAAGAACGCGAATTTTTCCACGTCGCTAAGGACCTCCGCCGGCGTGGTTCCCGCGGCATTGGTGGTATCGTTCGGCGTGGGGGCGAATTGGCAATTCCCTGTTTCATCGCGCTCGGTCTGGAACAGCTCGTTGCTGATCCCCATCTCGACGTTGTAGGCCTCCCCCGAAAAGAGAAGCAGCGATTTGTTTTGGGCCTTCCACCCGAAGCGCGCGACGGTGCCGTCGTTCCCGTTCACGTTTGTCGTACCGTTGTCCATTCGAACTCGGTGGGGATGGCCGTGGATTCCGAGATTGGATTTCTGCTGCGCAGAGACCTCCTGGTTGGCGATGATGGCGCTGTCGGGAATCTGCTCAATCAGGCCGCCCCCGAACACCGGTGTGGGAATGCGAAATATCAGGTTGTTGCTCTGTTCCTGCCCGTGGAAATCCTCCTGCGTGATATCGCAGCCGCTGGCATCTCCGGTGTCATCGACACGGCCGCTGATCACAAACAGGGCGTGCACCCCGCCGTCGCGCGACCCGTCGGATTTGTACTTGTATCGGACCTCGCGGACCGGTCCGTCGGCCCGGATGAAGGAAGGTAGATTGTTGACGGCATGGAAGGCGGTGGCAACAGCCACCTGAGGATTGGCGGCCGGGCTTGACCCGCCCACCGCCGGCTGGGCGTGACAACCGCCGCAGCTGTCCATATTGAATCGCGGTCCGAGGCCGTCCGCCACGCCTTCGGAGCCTTCAAACTCCTCCCGGCCGGCCTCGAACAAGGCCATTTCCGAGGGCGTCAGGCCCGGCAGCGGATCCCCGGCCTGCAAGGCCGCCTTCTGAACTCCGGGATCGCTGGCCGGAAATCCCGATGTTGTATTACACTCCGGGCTGACCAGCATGACAAACAGCGAGGCCACCACCACCCCGCCCCGGCCGACGCTGATCTGGCGGATCCACCGGCCGACTCCCGGCCGCCGGGCATACCTGTTTCCTATGAGTGCTTTCAATCGATCTCGGATCATGGCCATTCCCCCCTGGGCATGAAAAACCCGTCAAAGTATCTCTCCCATCTCCCTTTGGCGGCTCGGCGGGCATGACCTCGATCGGACCTCGGGGGATCCGTGCGGTATCCTCTCCGCTACGATGCCCCGTACCCCGCGCTCGGATCGGCGACGCCGGATCCTCGCTTGGCTTTAGCCCCGTTACTTTGCGTCCCGGGGTTTCCCCCGGTTTGCTCTGAACAAAGGTTAGCCGGACTTGGTCACGTTGCAGCGTCCGGCTTTCACGGGTTTAACTTGCAAACGAACGGCCAGAATAATCGAACACGGCAAAGATTTATTCAACTCACGGATTTGATTTGCTTCTACGGAATGTCCTGGACGCGGTTTGTGGAGGGATAGCCGAGCACGGAATTTCAAAATATTGAAATTCGGTTTCAAAAAATCGAAACCGGTGGGTCCATCCTTAGAAGAGAATGCGTGAGGGGTCTGATTGAAACGGGCGACAGGGATATTCAAACCGCAATCGTTTCGATCCACTTCGTTTCTTCGGGAGAGAGCTCAAAATTTACGACGCTTAAATCTTCTTTCATATGCCGTTCGCTGGTCGTTCCGGTCAACGGCAGAATCCCGATCTGCATCGCAAACCGAAAGATGACCTGCAGCGGACCCGTCCCCAGGCGCTTTGCGATCGCCCAAATTTTAGGATGGCTTAAGATGGGCTGGTTCGCTGTTAAAAGCGAAAAGCCTTGATAGATGATCCGGTTGGCCCGGCAGATCTCCCGGACTTCTTGATCCCAACCGGATACGGCATAACACCGATTCTGCACCACCATGGGCTTAATCACCGCTTTCTCGCACAACAATCTCAATTGCCCGGCACTGACATTCGAAATTCCGATCATTTTAGTTTTGCCCGACCGATAGATCCCTTCCAAGGCGGCCCATACCTCCCAGTCCTCCGCCCCCAATCCCGTTCGCGAATAGGGCCCGTGCAATAGATAGGAGTCGACATGATCCGTATGAAGGTGTTTCAGGGAACTGTCGAAGGACTGTCCGACCTGAGTCGTAAGATCCGCCGAGGCATCGTAGGGCGTTCGATGGTCCTGGCCCCCGGCGGGCGTAAATTTGGTCTGAAGAAAAAGGGCATCCCGCGTGATGCCCTTCTGGTCGAGCGCAAGCAATGCCTCGCCCACAAGGGCCTCATCGTAATGGATGATCTGATTGGCGGTGTCGATCGCCGTGAAGCCCGAGGCCACGGCCAACTGTACCAGCCGCGTCGTGGCATCTTTTTTCCAGGCCGTGCCGTATATAAATGAAGGAACGGGAACGTCGTTATAATCCGTCAAGATCAAGATCCCTTCTCCAAGTTTCGCCTAACATGAATTGGACATCCCCAAACGTCCTTTGGAACGCCCGGCCTTTCTTGTATAGTCCAGATCGTTAATCAATGTCAATGAATTATTGATGAGAGGAATGAAGACTCCAAGGCTGCGGCCCTTGGATTCTGTTGACGGCTTGAGGGGCTTCTGTCCGGGGCTCGTTGCATTGGGTCGGATTTGCTGTTTCGGGAGCGTGGTGAAATCCGACGTATTAATCGATTCCCGATCCGGCCGGAGACAAGCGGGAATCTTCCCACACTTGGAATATAAATCAGTGCGGTGCCCGCGGGACCAAGGTGCGATCTTTTGACTCGGGAATAATCAGAGGGTATAATGATTGGTTCAAACACGACGGATCGCGAGGAATCGGAAATTTAATGGACGAACATTCCTTTTGGCGTAACCTCCCGCAGCCGATCGTCGGTCTCGCTCCGATGGACGGCGTGACGGACGCCGCGTTTCGGGCCGTCACGGCCCGGCATGGAGGTCCCGATCTCAGTTTCACCGAATTTGTATCGATCGACCGGATCGTATCGGGCTATGATCCGTTTCTGACCGAGCTTCGTTACAGCGAAATCGAGCGGCCGGCGATCGCGCAGGTTTTCGGGACGGACCCCGAGGCCTTTTACCGAACCGCGCATCTCATCTGCGAGCTGGGCTTCGACGGAATCGATATCAACATGGGCTGCCCTTCGAAAACGGTCGCACGCGCCGGGGCGGGAGCCGGGTTGATACGCACACCCCATCGGGCGTGCGAGATCATCCGACGGACACGACAGGGAATACGGGATTGGGCCGCCGGTCAGCCGATTGATCGGATCGGGCTTCCGGCCTCCGTTGCGGAGGACGTCCGGCGGGCGAAGGCCCTATGGTTCGGGTCCGCCGTTGAACCGGTCGGGGATTTTCTCCGTCAAATCATCCCGGTCTCGGTCAAAACACGCCTGGGATACGGGCAGATCGTCATCGACGATTGGATACCCGCCCTTCTTTCGGAGTCGCCGGCCGCGATCACGCTCCACGGTCGAACACTGGCGCAGAATTATTCCTCTCAGGCCGATTGGGAAACGATTGCGCGGGCGGCCGAGATCGTCCGTGGAAGCGACACGCTGATCCTGGGAAACGGGGATATCCGATCCGGCGCGACGGCCGTCCGCCGGATTCGCGAATCCGGCGTCCACGGGGTTTTAATCGGCCGGGCCGCGATGGGCAATCCATGGATTTTTAAAACCGGGGATTCGATACGCTCCGCGGTACGATCCGGTGAGCTTCCGCCTGCGGAACCCGATGTCTCGATGGCCGAGAAAGTCGCCGTCGCGCTAGAGCATGCAGAGCTCTTTGACCGGTATCGTGGAAAGCTGTCGTTTCGAAACATGCGCAAATTCCTAGCCGCCTACTGGTTCGGCTTTCCGGGCGCCTCGGAGCTGCGTCGGCGTCTCGTCCAGGTCGAAAACCTACGCGAGGTCGAATCGATACTTCAACCGGTCGAATGCACCTGATCCTGGCCTCCAGCTCTCCCCGACGAAAGGAAATCCTCGCACGGCTCGGCCTGCCCTTCGAGGTCGTCTCCCCCGGCCTTGTGGAAGTTTTTCGACCGGACCGGACCCCTTCGGATGAAGCGGTTTACTGGGCGGGGGAAAAGGCCCGCGCGGTTCATCGTGATGCTCCGGACGCGATCGTGATCGGAAGCGATACGGTGATTGATTTGGAAGGTAAAACCATCGGCAAGCCGGCCGATCAAGATGACGCGGTTCGGATTTTATCCCTGCTGGCCGGCCGGACCCATACGGTCGTTACGGCCGTTGCGGCGGTCTTCCCGGACCGGAATGAACGTATCGCGGTCGAAAAGACGAAGGTGCGGATGCGTCCGGCGCCAAAGGAGAATCTGATCCGGTATGTCGCGACCGGGGAGCCGCTGGACAAGGCCGGCGCCTACTCGCTTCAGGGCGAAGGTCGTAAGCTAATCCATTCGATCGAAGGCGATTATCTGGCTGCGGTGGGTCTTCCTCTGCGCGCCGTTGCCGGAATATTGAATGAGAAAGGAATCCGGCCTTTTAACGATGTCGAAGGAATCTATCGTACGCGGAATATTATGAACTGGAAGAGCTATGAGGTTTAACGGCCCCGATGGCCGACTCCCGCGCGGAAGGATACCTTTTAAAACCGAACGGGTCACGACCCTACGGCCGGGAGCCGCCTCTCAGCGTTCGGCCGTGCCGCCGAAAATCGGCGAGGCATGATGAAGCACCATCAACCACCCCTTCGAGCGACGGAGATAGAGATTCGTCGCCAGGATGCGGCTTTGCTGCGACTCCCCGTCGTTGGCCATGCGGACGTTTTCCGTGCAGGTCACCCAGGCCAGGTCGCCGTTGACGACGATGTCCACATCCGTCACGTTGAACCGAATCCCGGTCGTATGATTGAATACCAGGACCCAACTGTCACGGACCTCCGGCCAGCCGGATCGAAGGTCCCAGCCGGGATGAACGCAACGGACCGGGACGTCCGTCGCCCAGACGGATTCCATTTGACGGATGTCGAGACTTTCAAAAGCCCGATAGAACCGCTCGTTCGCCTGTTCAATCTCAAATTCCTGATTCTCAAGGGAAGACATCGAGCCACCTCGAGGCCGGTTGGAATCCTCATTCACCCACGTGATATAATACCACCGCTTGCATCCAGGGACAACCCATGACTCCCTACTACCGTTCCTACAACCGGTACCTCAAGGAACATTTTCCTTGGAAAGTGTATAAGATCCCGATCGACGCGGGATTCAGCTGCCCCAATATCGACGGCACGATTGCCTACGGCGGCTGCAGCTATTGCGACAACAAGAGTTTCTCGCCCAATACCCGGACCGCTCCCCGTCCTATTCGCGACCAGATCCGATCCGGTATGGAGTTTTATCGAAGACGTTTCGGCGCCGAAAAATTCATCATCTATTTTCAGGCCTTCACGAACACCCATGGACCCGTCGATCATCTGAAGGGGCTTTATGACGAGGCGCTGGCCCACCCGAACGTCGTCGGCCTCTCGATCGGAACCCGACCGGACTGCGTCCCCGAACCCGTGCTTGACCTCCTGTCCGATTATCATGCCCGAACGCATCTTTGGATCGAGTACGGACTACAAAGCGTCCATGACGGCACCGTGGCCGATCTCAACCGCGCCCATTCCTATGCCCAGTTCCTGGACGCGGTCGAACGGACCCGACGGCGGGGTTTTCGCATCTGCGCGCATGTCATCCTGGGCCTGCCCGGGGAAACTTCGGGGATGATGATGGAGACCGCGGAGGAACTGGCCCGGCTAAATTTGGACGGGATCAAAATCCATCATCTTTATATCGCCAAAAACACGGCGCTGGCGAAACTTCACGAGTGCCGGCCGATCAAGACGCTCCCGCTTGAGGAATATATCCCGCTGGTTTGCGATTTTCTCGAACGAATGCCGGCCTCGATCGTCGTCGAACGCCTCATGGGCGAGTTGAACAAGGCCTACGTTGTGGCCCCGCTCTGGGGCAAACCCAAATCGGAGATTCTGCGACGGATCGATCAGGAGTTCGAGCGCCGCGGGAGCCATCAAGGAAAACGCCGTCTCACCTCCGTGACATGACATGCCTTTCCGACGCCCTCAACCCAATCTCCGGAGGCAACTGAAGAAACGGCTGATGGCCTGGTACCATCGGAACAAACGGGAACTTCCCTGGAGGAAGACCCGCGACCCCTACCGGATCCTCGTATCGGAAATCATGCTCCAGCAGACCCAGGTCGCGACGGTGATTCCGTATTATCTTCGTTTCATCCGGACTTTTCCGACGGCGGCATCGCTGGCCCGGTCCCCGCTGCAAAAGGTTCTTAAGCTCTGGGAGGGGCTGGGCTATTACAGCCGGGCCCGAAACCTGCACCGGGCCGCGCAGGCCATCCACGAACAGTGGAACGATCGCGTTCCAGCCACCGTCGAAGGGCTTTCTTCGCTGCCGGGGATCGGTCGCTACACCGCGGGCGCCGTCGCGAGCATCGCCTTCGACGTGAAGGCCCCCGTTATGGACGGAAACGTCCGTCGTGTGCTCTGCCGGATCTTCGCCGTGCGGAAAAACCCGACACAGTCCGCCACACGAGACCGGCTCTGGAAACTCGCCGAGGAGATTCTCCCGGAACAGAAGGTCGGCGATTTCAATCAGGCCCTGATGGAGCTCGGCGCCACGATCTGTGTTCCCCGGACACCTTCCTGCTCCCTCTGCCCGGTGAGGAAAACCTGCCACGCCCATCGATTGGGAATTCAGGACCGCCTCCCGGTGCGAATCGAAGGACGAAGGGTTCCGAACAGTCGGATGGCCGTCGCACTGATCCAAAGCGGCCGCGGCCTGTTGATCGGCCCGAGACCGGAACGGGGACTCCTGGCCGGACTCTGGAGTTTTCCCGAAATGGACGGTTCGAACACCACGACCCATGGGAGGATCGAACGGGAGATCGAAATACGGTTCGGGCTGAAGCCGAACCTGCTGCGGAAGCTCGAACCGGTCGTTCATACGTTTTCCCATAAACAAATCACTTACCATCCTTTTCTGTTCGAATGCGCCTCCTTGCCAAACCGACTCCCCGGCTCATGGCGATGGATTCCCGCCACCGAAATCACCCGCTATCCCCTTCCAAACGCGACCCGTAAAATCTTATATCAGATCACGAGCGACCGTCTTCCCCTGGCGGCTGAACCACCGGCCTTTTACCGAAAACAGAAAAGTATTCATCGAGAGAAACGGGATGCCTGAAATTCCTGATCTGGAAGCGGCCAAAGATGTACTCCGGGCCCGAACCCTCGGACGTGCGATCCGGGCCATTTCGGTCTACAAGCCGCTCGTGATCCGTTCGCTTACGGGAGAGGATGTCCAGCAGGCCCTGCCGGATCAAACCGTCTCAGCCATTCACCGCCGTGGAAAATACTTGATCTTCCGTCTTGACCGTCATTCCCTGGTGATCAATCCCATGATCACCGGCCGTTTTCAATTCTGTATGCCTGAAACCCGGCGGTCTGCGGACACGATCTTCGCCTTGCGCCTGTCCTCCGGCGAAGAGCTCCGGTATATCGATGATAAAAGCATGGGAAAGGTCTATCTCGTCCGCGGGGAGCAATACGGCGGCATCCCTCGCTTTACGGATCAAGGGCCCGACGCGCTGGACCCCGACCTGACCTACAAGACGTTTCAAACGCGACTCAAGCAGCATCACGGCGAGATCAAGGGAATCCTGACCAACGCCCGCTTCATCACCGGCATCGGAAACGCCTACGCCGATGAAATTTTATTTTCGGCCGGGATCTATCCCTTTCGCAAACGGAAAAGCCTGACGGAGGACGAGACCCAAAAACTGTACCGTTCCATCCACGCGGTCCTCAAAGAGGCGATCGCCGTCGTCAAAGAGCGGATGGGCGACCAAATCCAACTGAAGATCCGGGATTTCCTGAAGGTTCATGCGAAGGCCGGTTCGGCCTGCCCCCGCTGCGGAGGCCGCATCGCCGGCGTGAAGGCCCGTCAGCTCGAGACCAACTTCTGCCGACGCTGCCAACCCGGGCTGCTGGTGGAGCCGCGTATCCGCTCGCCGATCGAGACCTAAATTCCAATGGGCGCCAGGCCGCCCGGACCCGTCTTCTGATCTCCAAATTGTCTTGACATGACTGACAAATTGGATTAGATTATAAATTATTCATAATCCAAAAGGCAACGCCCTCTCAAAGCGGATCAAAGTCGTCTCCTCCGCGAACCTGCTCGTTGCATTCCACCCCGTTGTAATTTTCCATCCGGGCCTCTAAACGGAGGCCGCGATTTAATTCCCGGAGCCGAAACCACGGAGGCTCTGATGGCAAGCGATCTCTTTTCCCTCTTTTCACCGCCCCTCATGGAATATTCTTGCATCCCGCGCGCGCCGCCCACCTCGTCCAACTTCAAGAACCTAAGCCCATTGGAAAGAGAAAGGAGGCACGACATGAAACGGAATATGACGACACACCCAGAAAACGATTCAGAAGAAATAAACACGGGAGGATTCCTTCTGCTCCTGTTCGCGGCCGTGATTGTCTCCCTCGCTGTTTCCCTTTGGCACGCCGGATGGCTTTCCCCGCCGTCTGTCGATCACGGCACGGTGCAGGAAACCCTCGGCGATCGGATTCAAGTCGTGGGACGTTTCGATCGGGATCGGCAAGCCATGACCCAACGGCAATGGGACAGTACCGTGCAGCGGGTCCAGGCATTTTGGATTGAGCAACCGGCAAGGTTGCAGGAAACTCTCGGCCTGGCGATCGCGTACACAGCCCGGAATATTTGGATGGAGCAGAATCGACTCCGGACCGCCATCACCTCCGCCCAGGGAGCGCTCGAACAATTTAACCGGGAAAAGACGGCACGCTGGCAGGAGAAACTGGGGACGGCCGCGCTCACAGCCTACCGCCGCGCCCAGGGTGGAGGGGCGGCATTTGAGTCGGCGTTCGAGCGGGAAACGATTCGTCAACAAAATGTCGAAGAGCGGACCGAACGCGGTCTGGAGTCCAACCTCGAATATTTGACAACCCAAGAGACAGAACTTCGCGGCGCCGTTCCCGAGATGTTCCGCGATGCCATCGAATCGGCCCATCGATCCGTCCGGATGTACGACGAATCACAAATGGCATGGACGCGGCGCATCCTGAATGGGTTGAATGCCGATCTTTCCTGGAAAAGACAGCCCGAGGATTACGTTCAAATGGCCGGCAGTGTCCGGGAAATCCTTGGTGATGATCGCGGGGTCGGCGGATTTGTGGAGTACGGCTGGCCGGCGCTGGCCGGCTTGTTGGTGGCCATGGCCTGGGTGGGTTTAGCCACCCCCAGAGACCCATTTAGGCCCCGATACCGCGAAGAGGAGGACCCGACGACCGAAACAACGACGCCGTCTCAACCATGGAGGAAAGAGGCGGCTTAACAAATCCGTCCTCACAACGACGCATGCAATCTTCCGATCTCGGCCATGACGGCATCCACGATCCGATGGGCCGTCTCGACGCTGTCGGGATGATCATAGAACCGCCGGAGGTCCACCGGCGGACCGTAGACGATCTTCGCCCGACGTCCGATCCGGGGGATCCAGGCGTCCCGCGGGAGAATTTTGTCCGTTCCCTTGACCGCCACCGGAAGGATGGTCGCCGGGCGGGCGTCATAGATCACCTTGCCGACCCCCGATCGGCCCGGAAGGATCCGGCCCGTCGTGGACCAGGTCCCTTCCGGAAAAACGACGAGCACGTCCGTCTTGAGCGCGGCGACCATCCGCCCCATCGACTCCAGATCCCGCCGCCCGCGCCGGACCGGGAAGGCCCCGATTATATACATCACGGCCCTTGAAAACCACCCGGTGAACAGCTCCTCCTTCGCGGCCGCGCGCCACCAGACGGACGAAAATCGCGGCATCGCCGTAATCCCGATCAGGAACGGATCCAGGGCCGAGATATGGTTGGACAGAATCAGCACTCCCCGCTCGCCCCTTGAAGGGATGTGCTCTCGTCCGAAAACCTCGATCCGATTGAAAACCCGGAAAAGAAGATCCAAAAGGCAAAGGGCGGTAAAATGGATCAGGTTGATCGATAATCCCGGTCCCGCTCGCTTCATGATTGCTTTATCTATTCCCCGGGGCATAAAATGTCAAGAGTGGATCGCATCGGAGAGGAGAGCGCATGGCCGAAAAATTATCAACCGCCGAGATTCAACAACAACTGAAGGCGCTGAGCGGCTGGCAGTGGGCGGACAACGCCATTAAAAAGCCATTCGACTTTGATTCGTTTATGGCGGCGATCCGGTTTGTGAACCGCGTGGCCGAGCTGGCCGAGGCCGTCGATCATCATCCCGATATCACGATTAATTACCGAAAAGTCACGATGGCCCTCACCACCCATTCCGCCGGGGGATTGACCCAAAAGGATTTCGCGCTGGCCGGGAGGATCGAGGGGGCGGCGGGCGAACCGCGTTAACGGGCCGGCTCCTCCAAGGCCAGGAGGCAGCGGGCCACTTTATGGGCAACCTGCTGCGGGGATGAAAGATCCAGGACCGTCTGGAATACGATCGCATAATGATCCGAAGTCGCCTCGGCGCTTTCCTCCAGCCCCTCCCGAAGCAGGGCCGCGCGGTACCGGTCCACGATCGGCTTCAAGTGGTACCGGGCCACCCGAACCAGTTCATCGTCCGCCATGTCCTCCGTCTGGTCGCCGGTCAGGAGCCCCCTCATTTCTTCCATGTCGACGCCGAACTGACAGGCCAAGCGCCCGTCTCCGTAAAGCTCCACCAGACAGTCGGCTTCCGGGAGATTCAGCAGCAGCGACCCGCCGTGTTCATCCATGCCGTCGAGCCGCTCGTAAGACCAGCCCAATTTTTTAAACGCCTCCTCGATGTCATCCAAACGCGGGTGATCTTCAGGACTGGACATGGCTTCCACCCTTCCTTGATTGTCTCAACCGTTCCAGGCGCATCCGGTTTTCATTCAGCTTCGGGAGCTGGTATTTTTCATCGATGGCCACCACCCGTTCCAGCAGGTCGATCGCCGCATCGCCGCGCCCAAGGCTTTGATGAACCGCGGCCAGGTTGTACCAGGCCGCCGCCATGCCGAGTTCGTCTCCAAGCCGCCGGCTGATCGCCAAGGCCTCTTCGGACCGCCTCGACGCCTCGTCCAAGCGACCCTGCATCCAATAGGTTTTTCCTAGGCTGTTAATCGTTCGGGCCAGCTCCGGACTGTCTCCCAGTTTCCGGAGTTGACGGATCGCTTTCTCAAAATGTCCGATCGCCGAGGACAGATCGCCCTCATCGCGAACCGCAAGGGCCAGGTTGCCGTACAACATACCGAGCCCCCGGAAATCTCGAGAGGGCTCCAAAAGATCGATGGCTTCCAGATAATAGGCCTTGGCGTGGTCCGTCTCATTGCGGTCGGCGTGAAGGTTCCCCATGTTCGCCAGCGTGATTCCAATCACCCGCGCATCGCCCAGCTTCCGATGAATTCCGAGCACTTCTCGGTAACAGACCAGCGCTTCCTCTTTGTTCCCTATGGAGGCGTAGACGTTGGCCAGATTTCCGAGTGTGGCGGCCAGCTCCCAGGGATTTCCCGTCCGCCGGTCCATTTCCAAGGCGCGTTCATAATAGGAAAGCGCCTCGCCGTAGCGCCCCTGCTGAAACAGCCGATTTCCTTCTTCGTTTAAGGCCGAAGAGGACATGACATCCTTGCGCGGGTCCAAAGACGGATTTTCCGGAGGTCGGTTACGGTTTGAGTTCCGAGATGGCCTCGCGAACGCGGTCCTCGACCTCGTCATGGATCAAATCATCCGAAACGAAGTCCACCAAGTCGTCCTCGGAGACCGTGATAAACTTGCGGGCCTTTCCTTTGGACAGCGAGATCAAAAACAGGCTGTTGCTGGACGAGGTCGGGATGACCACGGTCACTTGGGGATCGACGGCCTTGATCATTTCGATGAATTTTTCTTTGGCTTCATCCAATTCGGTCATCGGCCGCCCCTCCCTGTTCGTATCCTATCTAGCATTACAGCCTGCAGTCTATAGGCAGAACCCCGCATCTGTCAAGTAGATGCATTTTTAATAGCGGTGGCTGCCCGGCGAGCAAGGGGGAAAGAGGGGGGAGGACTTCGACGGGCCCCGGCGAGCCGCTCCATGCGGCTTTGCCGGCGACAAGCGAGGGCCCGGCCCTGCCGGTCCGAGCGCGGGGTCTGAGGGCGTCGGAGAAGCGAAGCCCGAACGGGCCCCCATGGATAATGGCGGCGACACATGCCCCTGTAATCCTTTCCCCGTTATAATGTCGGCCCGAATAATCGGTAGCGATTGCGGGCCAGCCAGTCATAAAACCGGGCGGCCAGCCAGGGCACACCCGGAACGTAAAACAGCCATGCCAACACCCGTCCGCCGGCCAGAAAAGGCAACATCGAACGGAACGCGTCCATGCCGATCCGGATATGTCCTCCGCCGTCGATGAAAAGCATGGCCCGGGGCGGCTCCCCGTGCGGCCACAAACCCGCCGGGTCCTCCCGGTCCAGTTCCGGAAACCATCCCGCGAATTCCGGGTCCTGAAAAGCCAAATACCCGATCCGCCGATGGCGATCCCATCGGACGACGAGGCCTTGGGCCCAACGGCACAACTCGCACTCCCGGTCGTAAACAAGCGTGTTCCCAGCCCGCCGGCTCACAATCGTTGATCCTCCTCCGGGAAGACCTGAGTGAACGGCCGGACCTCCACCTTCTCAAACACCCCCTGTTCAACATAGGGATCTTTTTGAATGAAGGCCCGGGCCTCTTCGATCGAGTCGGCCTCGATGATGATCAGGCTGCCGCTGCGATCCGAAAAAGGCCCGGCCAGAATCAATTTTCCATCCGATTCAAGCCGTTTCAGGCGGTCCAGGTGGACCGGCCGGAGGGTCTTCCGTTTGGACTGACCTTCGGGCCCGTCCATCCCGATAATGACGAATTTCATTCCCGTGGCTCCTTCCCGTTCGGGTATTCCATGGCATAGGCCCAAAGGCCCATGGCCCTTGTTCATCTAGGTCTTCTGCAGTCTTAAATCGGGACTTCCGGCGGATTGCCCAATCTGCGGAAGACGTTTAAAGTAATGCTATACCGACCCCGATGCCACGGGGGTTGAATAAGGAGGTGCCTCATGACATGCCCGCGCTGCGAAGGATTGATGGTGGAAGAGCGGCTTGAGGATCTACGGGACGATACCGGGCAAATCTTCTTCCATGCCTGGCATTGCATCGCCTGCGGCGAGATCCTGGATCCGGTGATCCTGTCCAACCGGCAACAGAATCCCAAGCCGATCCGCCACGGAAATAGAAACCTGCTGGTCTATAACTGAAGCTGAAATCTCAGGGGCGAACCTCGCCCCCTCCATCCGAGCTTGTTCGCCGCACATTCCAGAATCGTGTGTGCGGCGAGGCCTCGTACCTTCGGTCAAGCCGGATGGAGCCCCCTTTCTCCCCGGCCAGGCCCGCTTAGTACACCACTCGGATTAATTTACGACCGGACCGACCGCTCCGAGGCGCATTGAGGACACGGGCAGATCCCTCGAAGGAGATCAAACGCGTAGATGCCCGTGGAATGCCCGTCGCTCCATTCGATATGGATCGCATACTGTCCCACCGCGCTGATTCGTAACGGCCGGATGTCCGCGGGGATCATATCCGGACGAACCATTTTGCGCCCCGTCCATTCCTCCACACAGGCCGCGCAGTGGCAATTGTCCCTCAGATACGCCGGGGGATAGATTCCTTCGTGGCCGTCGCTCCAGGCCACGCGAATCGAACCATCCTCCCGCTTCTCGATCTCGACCGGTTGAACTTTAAACATCCTCAGTCCCAAACTCCCGCCGCAGCCATTCAAGCGCCTCGTCGCGGGTCTTGATCGTTCCTTCCAACTGCGCATCTTCCAACTGCGTAAGGATCTTGGAGAAAAGAGGCCCGGGCCGATAGCCCTTTGCGATCAGATCGTCCCCGGTCAACAAGCGCTTCGGCCGGATCTCCTCCGGCCCCAGCTCGGCCAATTTTTTTTTGCAAAATTCCCAATTCGTCAGATCCCCGTGGCTGGCCAGACAGTCCAGACGGTGGAGCTCCAGATGGTCAGAAAAATAAGGCTGGCGAAGAAACCGTTTGAGCGTGCTTTCCCTCATCTGCCGAACATCCTTGAATCGGAGATGATCGCGGACCAGATCGGTCACCCGCTCGGTCTGCTCGTTCGAGAGTCGGAGCCGCCCGCAGACGGCCTCGGTCATCCGCGCGCCCACTTCACAGTGGTTGTCGAATCGGATCCGGTCCCGGATCGAAAAGGTCGCCGGCTTTCCGACGTCGTGCAACAAGGCCGCCAGCGCCAGTTCGAACGACGGATGATCCAGGTTCTTGAGCAGGAGCAATGTGTGGGTCAACACATCCCCCTCCGGGTGAAACTCCTTCGGCTGCTCCACGCCGGCCATGGCCAGGACCTCCGGCAGAATCTTTTTCAGCAGGCCGGTCTCGATGAGAAGGGAAATGCCGTCGGAAGGACTCGGTCCGGTCAAAATCTTTTTGAGCTCGTCCCGAATCCGCTCGGCGCTGATCTGTTGAATCTGTCCGGCCAGATCCCGGAGGGCCGCCTCGGTCTTGGGCTCGATGACGTACCCGAACCGGGCGGCGAACCGGACGGCCCGCATCAGCCGGAGCTTGTCTTCCTCAAAGCGTTCATGCGGATCGCCGATGGCCCGGATCACGCCGCCCGCAATGTCCCTCCGGCCTTCCACATAGTCGATGATCTCCTTTTTCAGGGGGTCGTAAAACATTCCGTTGATCGTGAAGTCCCGCCGCGCGGCGTCTTCGCGGTCATCGGAGTAGTGCACCTCGGCCGGATGGCGACCGTCGATGTACCGGCCGTCCGAACGAAAGGTGGTCACCTCAAACTCAAACCCGTTCTCGATCACCTTGACGACCCCGAAACTGACCCCGACCGGGACGGTCCTGGGAAAGAGCTCCATGACCTGCTCCGGACGCGCGTCGGTCGCCACATCGTAATCCTGGGGCTCATGTCCCATCACAAGATCGCGAACCGACCCGCCGGCCCAATAGGCGCGGAAGCCCGCTTCGCGCAGGACCTTGACAATTTCGACAGCCTTCTCACCCATTTCGCTCATGATGGTCTATTATAGGGGTTCACCTCGCCCCCTCCCTCCGGCTGAGGAGGAACGGAACCCCCACCTCTCCCTCGCCGTGCTCGCTGAAGTGATTCCCTCGAGCAACAGGCTTGTCCGTGAATATCTATATTCTACTGCAGCGGGGCCGGGATTGTCACCCATCCTTGTTTGATCCTCCGGCGGGCCGGACCACGGTGGCCACGGGCGCTTTGGGAGTCGTGGGACCACGAAACTCGTCGAATTCAAATTCCACCTCATCGCCCGGGCGCAATTTCTCGAAATCCAGCCGTTCCAGATGGCTGCGATGAAAAAAGAAGTCCCGGCCGTCCTCCGATATAATATGGCCGTTGCCCCGGCCGGCCTCGACCGTTTTGATCTTGCCTTTTAACCGCATCGCCTCCCAACCCGCAATGATACCCGGAAACACACCCACAGCTTACCCTTACCGTATACGCCCATAAAAAATATCCGTCAAGAGGAAAGGAGATTTCCCCGCATGGGCCGGTTGATTTTGGATGCGAGATGCCGTATCCTTACAACGAACTTCCGGGATGACGGATGACCGCCCTTCAACAATTCTACGAAGAGATCCGGGATTGCCGTAAATGTCGGCTGTGCGAATCCCGCACCCATGTGGTGTTCGGCGAAGGCAGCCCCAATGCCGAGGTCATGTTTGTCGGCGAGGCGCCCGGCGAGAACGAAGACCTCCAGAACCGGCCCTTCGTGGGAGCGGCCGGCAAACTGCTCACGGATCTCTTAGGCGGCATCGGCCTAAAACGCGAAGACGTCTATATCGCGAATGTGATCAAATGCCGCCCGCCGGAGAACCGAAACCCCCTGACGGATGAGATCGATGCCTGCCTGCCCTATCTCTGGAAACAGATCGAGTTGATCAAGCCCCGCGTGGTTTGCACCCTGGGAAACTTTGCGGCCCAGGCGCTTCTTGATAAGAAGGTGGCGATCACCAAGGTGCGCGGTCAGCATTTCCAGGTGAAAAACTTCCTGGTTTTTCCCATCCTCCATCCCGCCGCCGTGCTGCATCAGGGAAATCTGCGCCCCGCTCTTTCGGAGGATTTCCAGAATCTGAAAAAGTTCCTGGCCAAGGGTGTCCAGCCGGCCCCCCAGCCCGAGCAGATGGGGTTTTTTTGAATTGAAATCCCGCGCATTGCATCCCTGGAACCTCTCCCCGAAAGAAGCGGTCGAGGTCCAAAGACAGCTCTCGGCCCGAGTCGTCCAGAAAAATTATTTAAAAACGGTGCGCTTTGTGGCCGGCGCGGACATCGCGCTTTCCAAAAACCCGCCGAGGGCTTATGCCGGCGTCGTTGTTCTGAGCCTCCCCGACCTGAAAGTCGTCGAGGAATGCGGGGTTGTATCCGAACTGAGCTTTCCCTATATTCCCGGCTTGCTGGCCTTTCGCGAGGCCCCGGCCCTTTTGAAGGCCTTTGACCGGATGCGGCACGAACCGGATTTGCTCATGATCGACGGCCAAGGCGTCGCCCACCCGCGAGGTTGCGGCATCGCATGTCATATCGGTTTGTGGCTCGATAAGCCGACGATCGGCTGCGCCAAATCGCGTCTTTATGGAAATTTCCGGCCACCCCCGCGCCATAGAGGGAGTTGGACCCCCCTGACCGGAAATCAAGGGGACGTCATCGGGGCCGTCGTGCGGACGAAGGATAATACCAATCCGATCTTCGTCTCCGTGGGGCACAAAATCGATCTGCCTGCCGCCATTCGCTTCGTCCTGGCCTGCTCCCGAGGATATCGAATCCCCGAACCGACACGACAAGCGGACCACTTCGTCTCGCGCTTGAAGCGGGAAAACAATTCATAAAACTAACCATCCTTTAGATCAATTAGACCAGAACGGGGTTCACCCGAGCCCCCTAAGCAGCCGCGGGCCTTTTGGCCTAAAATTCTTGTTGACAATTTTTTTTCGATCCCATACAATTTCTTTCCCATGCGAATGAAACACTTCATTCTCCCCCTCTTCACCGTTGCGATCGTGGCGGTAGTCCAGCTTTCGGCCGCCGAAGACGCGCCGAAGCCGGCTAACCCCCCTAAAATGATCAGCAACAAGGAAATCAACGTGGACGTATTGGACTACTCCTGGAAAAAAGGTTACACCTGGGAGAACTTCAACAGGACCGAGTTCATCTGGTCGGCCAAGGTCAAAAATAATAACCCAGAAGCCCGCCATATCTGCCTCGATTATCAATTCCTTGACGAGGACAATCTACCGGTTTTGCATAACGGGAAATGCGAAGTGGTTCAGGGAAAATCCGAAGGGATCATCACCAGCAGCATCATGGTCCCCAGCCGCATGGTTGACGACATCAAGAAGAGCACCGTCCTTCCCTTGGAGGCTCACAAACTCCATTCATTCGTTCCCGCCCCGCCTGTTACTCAGTAATATCGCGGAGAGCAAAGTCGTCGATCCCCCCCGACTTTACGAGAACATCCGCGCCCTTTACGGATCCCCGCGCGTTTCAATCTTATTTTTGGGTTTGGTGTGCCGCCGGAGCGGAATCTTGCGTTTGTCGGGACCCGGCGGGATCCGTTCCTTCGAAGGGGAATTCCAAACTATTATTTCCAAGTGGAATAGGGGATGAGATGCGCGCCTTGACCTTTCCGTTCGTCAGGTCTTGAACCCCTTCCAGCTTGACCGGTTCCGCTTCTTGAAGGATCGCCGAATTCTCACGATCCTCCGGCCGGAGCAATGCCCGCAAATCGATTTCCATCCGGTGAATGACAGGACGGGCCAGACCGTTCGACAGGTCAACCACAACCAGGTAATCCTCTCCCCCGATCCGATCGCCGAAGGCGACCTTCCGGTCGTGATCAAACCAAAAAAAACCGTTCGGAATGATCGCATGCCGTTTGTTTTCATCCGGCACCCAGACCCGATAGTGTTTCTTCCCGGCGTTGCTTTCCGGATAAATTGGATGCCCCACCTCGGTCAGCCGTCCGATGGGATCGTTCCGGTAGGCCTCTTCCCCCCGCATCCGATTTTCATCCGCGGAACCGGCCAGATCGTAAACCAGGACCAGATCGCTCATCACGGGCGGCTCGGCCGTCTGCGGCGGGTAAAATTTTCGATAAATCAGGAAGCGCCCCGTTAGGGACAGCGTGTTTCCAAAACCGATGAAGGAATCGGCCTCTTCCCGGCTTTTCAGATCAATCAAGGTTGTCACGGGGGAGTGCAGGTTGGCTTCCTCCCCCGTGACGATCAGCTTTCCCGGAATGAGGGAAAGGTTGAAAACCTTGGCCGTGATATTGTCCAAATAAACGGGATACTCGCGGTTATTGACCCTGTCGGTGACCGAGATGGTAAATTTAACCCTTCCGCCCGTTTTCGGATCGAACCAAGGCTCCCCCTCTCCCGATAGGACCGCGCGAAACTCCTCATCTTCGGCCGAGATCGACTTTTGCGCGTTGTCCTCCGCATACGCGTCGATCGTCGGACGGAATGACAGGATCACCAACATACAGAACAGGATTTGTATAATCGAGGGCATGATATCGCCGAAATACCGAGTGATGATACTTTTTCCAGGCGAGCCTAATCCGTCGCCATGCCGATCCGAATTTGCTCCCCTTCGATCTGTACGGGATAGGTTTGGACTTGAACGGCTGGATTAATCGGGGAACGACCCGTCTTCAGGTGAAATTGCCAACGGTGCCACGGACAGGTCAGCACCATTCCCTGGACGGTTCCGGCCACCAACGGACCGCCTTCGTGAGGGCAGAGGTTGTCAACGGCATAGAACTCGCCTGCAATATTAAACAAAGCGATCTCGATTCCTTGGACATAAACGACTCGGGCTCTACCGGGATCAATCTCGGTTGTTTTCGCCACCGTAAAAAACTTCGTATTCAGACCGCGACCATCCTTTCCTAGGCACAACCGCAACCGCCCGAACCGCATCCGTGGGATCCGCTCGGTCGGGAAGGGCCGGCGCTTCCTTCCACCTTCGAGGCAAAGGTTGAAAAGAGACGCTGAATTTTATTCGTCCCGCAGTGAGGACAAATCGTCTCGCCCGCTTGAACATGGACGCTTTGTAACAGGATAAACGACCGGGCGCATTGATCACACCGATATTCGTACATGGGCATGAGATAGAACCTCCTTCTCGCTGTTTGGCCTAATTTTAATATGGGTCCGTCAAAATTACAAGACTAAAATCGACGAGGCTTGGGAGGAATCCACGCTACGTAGGCAGGCTTTTCGGGAAAAACCCTTCAAAAAACTTGCGTTCCGTATCGGTAAGCTGGGCCTTGGACGAAGGATCCTGGGACGCGGAAGACACGGAGGCGGCCGGCGAATTCGATTTCCGGCCGGTGAACGATACGGGATCCAGGAGAAGCGCCCGTTCATGATTGAGTTCCACGGCGCGATACTCGTAGAGTTCGATGTCAAAGGCGATGAAGGCGATGGATTCCTGCAGGGTGGTCGTAAAGGAAGGGGCGACCAGGATCGCCCGGGGCGACGGGGAGAATTCCACTCCAGGCTTATTAAACAAGCGGGCCAAAAGCGGATGATGACGAATAACCCATTTCAATTGCCCGAGAGTCTTTATAAGAAGGGCATCATCTTCCGCGATGGAGAATATCAGGAGGACAAAACGCCGCTCCTCATCGACCCCGAGGCAGAGCGGGCCCGCGTCGGAACCCAATTCCCGCTCCAGCAGATCGATCTTGCCGCCCAAATCCTGAAGCTGGGCCAACAGGAGTTTCTCAAGAGCCGCGTTATCTTGAAGAACAATCCGTTGCAGTTTCATATTTCCTCCACGAGGTCCGCCGTGCGACGGAGCCCGTCAAAAAAAGAATATGCGACCCCGGGGCGAATGGAGGCCATCCCCTTCTCCGGCTGAAGGTTCCGGGCCGCCGCGGAAAAACCCACCGAGGCTTGAGCCGTATGATCCAAAAGGGCCAGCGGAACTTTTGCGGCGATGGAGCGATCGATCAGCGGATCCTCCGGAATCATCCCAAACCATTCCAAGGTTTTCCCTAAAAACCGCGTCACCGCTTCGCTTAATTTATTCATACACGCCGCCCATCCCTCTTTGTTCTGCCTTCCGAACCCAAGAATCCCGATTCGCAGACCGGGATTTAGATGAAACAAATGTTTGCAGACTTGGTAGGTCTGGAGAACCGTATCGGCGTTCAGATCCACCGAGAGGATGACCCCCTGCCCGAGCTTCGCCCATATTTCAAAAGAGGGATTTTCTTCGTAAGCGGCATGAATCAGGATCTGCTCGGCCTTGTCTTCCTCCTGGCGCAAGATCTGGGAGAGGATCTGCTGCTCTTCCAGAGCAAAACCCCGGAGTTCATCCGGACACAATCGAAAACTCAGTATCTTCATTCCCATCGGTCCGTCCAGAACGATCTGTTTTTGCGATTGTTCCAACAAATCGTTTAACGACGGTTGGATCTGGGCGATTCCAAAAACTTTGTCCAGAGCGGGCAGCGGCGACGTCTCGATCACCAGGACCTGCCGTCCGCACCGCGCCAGTTCCACGGCCAAGTTGGCTGTAAAAAAAGCCGACGGAAGACGGGGAACAAGCCCGAGGGTTAACCATACCCTGGTCCTCAAGGTCACGGCCTCTCCGAATTTCCGGGCCGTCGGGCTCATTCGATTGAAGGCCGGCGCGGCTACGGAACCGGAGAGGAAAAGATGCGAAATATCTTCCACGCCCTTTCCCGACCTTTTCTTTGAGTTCATCCGTTTACCCTCGTTTAAATAACCGTTCGTTTCGACGGATCCGGTAGGATTTCTTCGATGAGAATCGGTCCCAGAAATTTCTGGGCCTCGATTTCCGGTATCATGGGCGACACCTTTTCCGTCACGGCGGCGACGGAATCTTCGACCTCCTGCGCGACGACCTCCTGGGCCAGTCCCATATAATCCGTCGTTCCTTTTGAGTGAGGATCAAACTCGGTGATCGGCAAACCGTGTCTGGCCGCCTCGCGAAGCTTGACATTGTTACGGATCATCGTCTTGAAGGTGCGCTCCACAAAGTGCCGTTGCACTTCGCCTAAAATTTCCTGAGCAAAGCGCACGCGACTGTTCACCATCGTGGCCAGGGCCCACACCGTCACTTCGTGACCGGTATGTCGGGCGACCACATCGACGATCTCGATCAACTTTGTCAGGCCATGAAGGGAAAAATAGCCCATATCGACCGGAACGATCGCCTCGTCGCTGGCCCTCAATGCGTTGAAGGTCAACATCCCCAGACTGGGCGGCGAATCGATGATGATGTAATGATAGGTCCGCCGCAAGGTCTCGATGGCGGAGAGCAGGCGCTGCTCTTTCTGCAAGGCCGTCGCCAGAAGCGGCTCCGCCGAGCTGAGCGTGATATTGGCGGGGGCCAGATCGAGATTGGGACAGATCGCTTCGTAGATCACATCATCCAGGCAACTGTCCTGGGTCAAGACCTCCGTCATTCCTTTGGTAAGATCCTCCGGTTTGAGGTTCAGTCCGAGAGAAGCATGGCCCTGCGGGTCCAGATCAATTAATAACACACGCCGGTTCAGCTTCGCAAGAGAGGCCGACAGGTTGATGGCCGTCGTCGTTTTACCGCATCCCCCTTTTTGATTGATGATCGAGATCGTGCGCATATACTCCTCCTTTCTACATCGGTGAATGGATATCCTCCGATGGAACAGATTCTCGACCGATGATCGGATTCAGATCGACGATCGACAGAAAAGTATTATGACGCCTTATCAATCTGTCGGGACGGCCCGTGACTTTTGTGAATCTTTCGAAACTTGCCGAGCTCTCGAACGCGTTTCTGCCACTTATCGACGGCCTGTTGAATTTCGGCCACCTCGACGATCCACTGCTGACCGGAGATCGCCTCGAAGACCGTTCCCTCATAAAATACCAGGACCATGTCCCCTGTGGCGACGAGCGTCAATTCGGCGAGCGGCCGCCTGACGGTCGGAAGGACCCTTTGAAGCTCTCCGATGCTTTGACGAATACGCTGGAGCGATACACCCGCGTCCAACAATTTTTTCGCCGTCCTGAAGGAAACAAGATCCGGGAAGGTATAGCGGGAATGACCGCCGGGAGTGCGAAAACTCGGTTTGATAAGACCGCTGTGATCCCAGTGCTGAATCTGGCGCCGGGTCAAACCGATGATCTCGCCGACCTCATGAGAGGTGAAGAAGTCTTTTTGATTGTTGCCCGTTGACCTGTTAGGATGCATCCGCTCTGTTTATAATACGGCGTGGAATAAAAGTCAAGAAAAAAGCACATTTTGTTTATAATATGTGCAAATTTTCCAATATTGTCTCATAACAAATTGTTTTATATAATTAATTAAAAATAAATTTTTGCACAGAAACCTGTGGATTTGATAAAATATGAAGCTATAGCGGTTTGACGGATGAAAGAATTTCGGTCAAGGTTTCGATCGAGAGCACACCCTCCGGCGCCTCTGGATGGTGGCTTCGATTGAGATAGATCGGAATAAGTCCGGCGGCGGCCGCACCCTTGACATCGTCTTTCAGACTGTCGCCGACGTGCACCGCTTCACGGGGTTGGAGGTTATGATGTTGCAAGGCCTTCAGAAAGATCTGGGGATCCGGTTTAGCCGCGCCCTCCCGACTCGAAATCTGAATCGAGTCCAAATACTCGAAGATCTCCAAATCCGTACAGACCGTCAGGATTCGCGAATCGAAGTTTGAGATAACGCCCAGCACGAATCCGGCCTTCTTCAGATCGTGAAGCGCGTCGCGGGTCTCCGGATAGAGTTCCCATCCCCGAATCCCGGCAAAGGCTCGGAATACCTCCTCGAAATACTGATCGAAGTTCCGGATCATTCCGACTCTTCGGAAGACCTCGAGAACGACGGCGTACCACCATTTTTTTTCCGATCGCCTCAGAAGACCCGCCTGAAGCCTTGAAAAGACCAGCGGCGGTGCTTTGGGAAAAATTTCGTGAAAGGCTTGCTCGATCGCCTCGGGTGTGGTTCGCACCCCATAAGGCCTTGCAATTTCCCAATAGACCTGTCCCACCCCTCCCCGCACATGGAATAGCGTTCCGACCGCATCAAAAAAAATCGCCCTGGCATATATGGAACCGGACATTTTGGTGACACCCATGAGTAAAGTCCTTGGTCCTTCTAACGAGCCACGTGAGCGAAAGGGAGAGGCCCCATTCCGCCTCAGGCGGATGGAGGGGGCGACGAGGGCCCCTATGACAGACGAGCGAGTACCCCCCGGTTGACCTCCTCCATTTTGGAACGGCCTCCCAAGATCTCGACCAGTTTCATGGCAAATTCCATGGCGGTGCCCGGGGCGCGGCTGGTGATGATATGACCGTCTACAACGACACGATCCTCGCTGTATTTCACCTCCGAAAGGTCCTTTTGAACCGACGGATGGCTGGTGATGTTTTTCCCGTCAACAATTCCGACGGCCGATAGGACCAGGGGGGCCGCACAAATGGCCGTGATGTAACTCCCACGGCTCTCCATGTCTTGAAGAATTTGCCTGACCTTTGGATTCTCCTTCAGGTGCTCTGCACCGGCCGCGCCTCCCGGAAGAACGATCATGTCGAACAATTTCGCGGTGACGGAATCGAGCAAGACATCCGCCGCCACCTTGATCTTGTTTCGGCCTTCAATTTCACCCTCGACCGTTCCGGCAACCGTCACATCAATACCGGCCCGGCGAAGTATGTCGATCACGGTCACGGCCTCTATTTCCTCAAAACCCGGCGCCAATGGGACCAACACCCTTTTCATAATACCCTCCTTGAAAAACCCCGGCCTTCCAACCGGGGATTCTCCGATCCGGATCGAGAAACCCCTGTTTTTCATTCGCACGCTGATCCCTCCCGCACAGGAGGGGATTGCACTCGCCGCACGGGTTCAACGGTGCTATTGTATGGACCTGCGGGCTGGGATGTCAAACAAAACGAAAGGCCCGGGATCTCCGAAGAGAACCCGGGCCTTTACGTTGGGCACGCAAGGGTCACGCGGGGTCTACGCGTGAGAGATCCTGCCGGATCTCTATCTTAAAATTATCATGGAATTATAGATTGTCAAGAACTTAACTTGTTGGAAACAAATAACATTAAATATATTTTTCCCTCCGGAAAACTCCTTTCAGACACCCAATTTTTCAGAAAAAAACGTGCGGTACTGGACCCCCTCAATGGGGCGAAGAACCAAGACTTTTTACACCGGAAAGAAAACGAAGGGATAGGTCACAACAACAATACCGTCATAGAGGTGGGGGAACTTCCACATCTTGATCCGGCCGGCCAGAGCTTTTTCCAGCGGCGCATAATCCATCGTGCTGCTTACAACACGGGCCTCAACGACTCTTCCGCTTCCGTCGATTGAAAATTCGACCGTGATCGTTCCCTTCAGTGTGGGATTACTCTGGAGCTCTTTGTTATAGAGATAAATGAGGCCGCCCTTATACTGCTCGACAACTCGCGAAATGGCGTCGTAGTTAATGGAGGCATTTCCGGATCCGGAGCCGCCGCCCTTGAAACGGACGCTTATCCCGTTCCCGAGCCTTTCTCCACGATGGCCCGATCCGTCCCCCGGGGAACTCCCTTGGAACGGGGCCAGCTCAACCTCGTCCCCTTTTTCAAGCGTGACCTGCTCCCCTTTCCGGAGCCGGCCGATACCGGCGATCTTCTGATCCGCGAGCTTCGTTTTCGCGGGCAAAGCATTCTTGATGGAAGGCCGACCCCTTTGTGACGCGGGGGAGGTGATGAGATCAACGGACGAGAGCGCTTGGTCCAATTTCTTATCTCCGATCATCGCGCTCAATTGCCTCCCGGCAGCCCCATCATTCAAAGAACCCAGTAGACCGCTTCTCATTACAATTTCCCGTTTCTTCGGAGCGGGCTTCTTTGAATTTTCAGGCGGGGTGTTCCCCGATTTGGGTTTCGCCGGTTCTTTATTCGGTTTGGCCGCCTCCGGGACGATCGGGGGCGGTATCGGGGCCGGATTCTTCAGAATCAGCTTGGCCACCCGATTTGGAAGGTTCTTATAATCAGGCTTTTCTAAATGAGGGATGGGGAGGAGCGTCATGGCCGCCGCGAAAGAAAAATAAAAGGCGATGCAACGCAAAAGGATTTTTCTGAAACGCGCCTCATTCTGGTCTTGATAATAAGACATAGGTTGATGCGTCCTCATTGGAGTCGGCGGGAGCGGCTGCCCCACCGATGCTCAAACTGGTCCCGATCCACTGGTTCGAGGATTTCGTTCGTAAAGCTCCTCCGAAGAGGCACCCCTTCTTCTGTCGCAGGGGGAAGTACTTTCCAAGGGATAACATAGACCACATGGGGTTTCTCAAGCGTCCCCTGGATCTCGGTCCCCTCCATCAACAACCGTTCGGTGTTTGTTGATCCTTCCCGTTGGGGTTGTTCCTGGGTCCTTTTTTCGGCCCCCGGGCCCTCCTTGGAGGGGAGGTCGGCCGAAAGCCCCGTCCCCCCGGACAGAATAATTCCGATAAGGAATCCGATCGCCCCTATCAGGAAGGGCTTCATGGGGCCCTCCTTGACTCGTCGATCCTTTTCTGAAGGGCCGAGATCCAGATCTGGATTTCTTTCGAATCCCCTCCCCCCAGCTCCAAAAACCGTTGATAATGGCGGATGGCCTCGCCCGGGTCGTTGAGGTAGAGGTCGTAAAGGACGGCCAGATTGTAATGGGCATCCGTAAAATCCGGAGAAATAATCAGGGCGGTTTTGTAGGCCGCCTCGGCCTTTCGAAACTCCCCCTCCTCACGCAGGGCAATGGCCAAATTGTAATAAACCTCCGCGTCGCTTCGATCGATCTCAAGGGCCCGTTGATAAGAGGCGATCGCCTCCGAGAGGAGTCCGAGTCGCTTGTAGGTCACCCCCAGGTTCACATAAAGAATTCCCGTCTTTGGATAGCTGTCCCGAAGTCTTTCAAACAAAAGTCGCGCCTCCTCGTTCTTCCCGTTCTCGAGGAACCGCACCCCCTGCTTGAACTGGAGCAGGGACCCGTCCGGTTCCGGAGGACGCGACAAATCGTTCCGGAATTCCGGAACGGGTTGCGATGAAACGGCCGGGACGGGGGATACCGGGGAGGTCCGGATACACCCGGCCGACGTCATCCCAAGCACAAGGAATAGAATCCCGGTCATCCAATCCACGCGTTTCATCATCGCGCCTGCACCATTTTTGCCGGGGGGTCTTGCGTCGCTTGGGTCGATAAATGACCTTGACCGATATCGGTGACAACCCGCTCCGTCCTTTCCGGTCTGCGATACAGGGCGGGCCTCAGCTCGGCCAGACGCTCGTAACTTTTTTTGATCCAATCGTTATAAGGGCTGTTCTGGTCTTGGATCCTTCGCACGTTGCTGAAATAGGCTTCAACCGCCTTTTGCTCAAAGGGAAAGGCCTTCTCCTCGAGTTGGAAACGGTATTCTTCCTGCTCTTCCTTATTCAGGTTACGAGGGAGTTCCGCTTCCAGCAGGGATGATTTAAAATTCTCAAAAATCTCTCCCAAACGGTAAGAAGAGGCCGTGACCACATCGGCATACCGGGTTTCGATGGCCTTTCTGTAAAGGTCGACCGCCTTTTCCATGGCCTTGGCCTTCTTTTTCAGGGTTTTGTTCAAAGGCTTCTCCAAGCGGATGGTCTTAAAATTCCTGAAGGCCTCCTCCCCGATCTGAAAGAGGGCCTCGGCCGCAAACGGGGTCGCGGGGTATTGTTGTTCGACCTTTTCAAAGAGTTTCAGCGACTCCCGATTTTTTTTCTGATTCTGCCGGGCATGGGCCATCTTGAACAAGGCTTCAGCCGCATCCGGGTTTTGGGGAAAACGCTCGCTGAAGCGCGAGAAGGACTCGTAGCACCTCTCCCACTGCGCGCCCTTCTCGTAATAAAGACCGGCCGTGAAGAGAAGATGGGGGACAAGACTCTCGTCCCGAATCCGCTCCGCGGCGGAGACATAGGCGTCCGCGGATTGGATCCATTTTTCCTCATTTTCATACAATAAACCGACCTGGACGAGCGCCTGGCCCGAAAGCGTCGAATCCGGAGAGAGAAGGACCAGCCTCCGATAAATGGCGATCGCCTTTTCGGGCTGCTTCATCCCCTCGCGGATCTCCGCGGCCTCGAAAAGGGCCCGCGGGGCCAGGTCGCTCTGCGGGGCCTCGTCGGCCACGTCTTCAAAGAGGCGGGCCGCCTCCTCCGACCGGTTTTTCCGCTTTCGGTCTTCCCCTTGTTTATAAACGGACGCGGCCAACAGATCGGCGATCTCCCGACGCCCCTTCAAATCCGACGGGGGAAGGGAGGCCAGGGTCTGACGGTAGCCCTGTCGGGCCTCCTCGAAACGCCCCTCCCTCGTATAGCTGTGCGCCACAAGTTTGAGCGCGGTCGTCGCTCCCTCGTTTCCTGGAAAACGGGCCGGAAAGTCCTTCAGGACACCGAGCGTCTCGTCGTAGCGACCTTCCTCATAGAGAATCTCACCCGCTTTTAACAACAAGGCGGGGGCTTTCGGATCCCGAGGAAAAGCGGCGGCAAAGCGCTTGGAAAGATCGATCACCCGATCGTCTCCCGCCCGGCTCTTCATTTTTTCATACGCCACGACCGCGTCATAGGCGGCCTTCTCATTGACGCCGTTTTTCGGGTCACCGTAGGCGGCGGCCACATATTCCGCTCCGGCTTGGGAGAACTCTTGCAAGGTAAAAAGTGTCTCGGCCAGAAACAGATGGACATCCGGCGCTTCTTTCTCTTGTGGAAACTCGGTCAGAAATTGTCTATACCAGCCCGCGGCCTTCCGGTAGTCCTCGTCGTCCTTCACGGCCTGGGCGCGGGAATGGGCCGAGAGGGCCAGGCGATAAAGCGCGGCTTTCACGAGAGGACGAGAGCGGGCGCGGGCCGCTTCGTCATTGGCCCGGTACCAGGGGCTTCTGGAGGCGTAGTCCGTCACCAATTGAATCCGCGCCTGCTCGGCGGCCTCCGGGTCCTTTTGTTTCTCGTCGATTTCGAGGATGTAGGACAGGAAGATCGGGGCCATGGGATGGAGCGGATGTTCCCGGATAAACATCCGGTAGGTCCCGGCGGCCGAGGAGAAATCCCCATCGGACATATACTGATTTCCGATCATCGTGTAGAGTTCTTTTTCGTAGAGGGGCGCCCCGTTGCCGCGAAAATACGTCGAGAGCGGAACGGCCCCCCCGAGCATCCGAAACGAGGTCGCCACATAGGTCAGGGCCTCCCAGACCAAAGAACCCTTCTCGGCGGAGAGATCGGCTTCCGAGGTCACCTTCTGATTCACGAGCCGAAGGAAGTGATCGATCGCTTTTTCGTATTCTTTCATGTTGAAATACGTCCACCCGAGTTTGTACTGCGCCTTGTCGACGAAAAAAGGGTCCTTGAAGGTCAGGGATTGTTCATAGGCCGCCGCGGCTTCCCCATATCGGCGCTGATCAAAATAATACTCGCCCAAGCGGAAAGAGGCCTCCTGCCGGTAGCGGCTCCCCGGATAATCCTTCCGGAGTCGCTCGATGGCCGCCACGGCCTTCTCCCGGTCTCCCATTTCGGCGTAGGCGCGAGCGAGCGCATAGAGGACCTGATCGTTCTCTCGGTAATCCGGACTGAAACGAAGCAGTTCTTCATAGGTCTCGATCGCCCTCGTATCGTCGACCAAAGGCGGCGGTCCGTCGGGGTGGGCCTCATAAGCCTCCATCGCCTTGAGGAAGCGCCGATTCGCGCCATCAAGATAAAGGTCGCCCAAGCGCTTCAGGGCCTGTGTTTTCAAGGCGGGATCGACCGGATGGTAGCGGTTCAGGAAATCCTCGTACTCTTTCACCACCGATCCTTCCCGGGCGTTCACCGGCTCTTGCCGAAGCGTCTCGATTTCCTGGACGGTCAATGAGGCCTGTCCTTCGGCCCGTCGCGTGTCTTTGCCGAGACTGCACCCGACGAGCAGGAAAAGGCAGGATCCGATCGCGATGATCCTCATGGCCGACTCTTTAGATCCATGATCTGGATCTGGTTCAGCTTCGCCACGGCCGCCAGTTGCTCGATCCGACCCCGCTTTTTGTCGAGGGCCTGCAACAAGAGGGCCTGCAAAGGGGGAAGCAGTCTCCTTTGAAGATCAAGGGCCGTATCTTCCTTCTCCAGGAGGGCTTGATGGGCCGCATGAATTCTCTGGCGAAACCGTTCGATATTCCCCTCCATGGACGGGATCGAGGCCGTCAACCGGGCCCGCCGTTCGGACAGCGTTTCCAGGCCTTCCTCGAGCTTTCCCGCGCTTCTCCGAAGGTCGTCGATTCTACCGGGCGCCTCGGTGATCACCCTCCAGAGGAGTTCCCCCCGAGCCAGAGCCAGCCGGCGGTTGGCCGCCTCCAAATCTTTTTTCAACGCCTCCAAATCCCGCGAGGCGCCTCTCGCCTTCCCGATCGCCCTCTGCAGTTCCCTTCCCTCCGCTTGCGCCCCGGTCAATTGGTCGAATTCTTCCCTTTCCCGGCGGGTGGCCAGGGCCTCCACATCTTCCTGATGGATCGCCCGTTCGAGCCGGGCCCGGAGGAGCCGTCCCTTTTCTTGAAGCGCCTTGACCGGATCGTCGTCCAGAAACCGTCGGAGAGTGGGAAGGTGTCCCTGGAAGACCTCTTCCCGGTGATCGACCATGATCTGAAAGACTCCCATGTCCGCCACCTTCCGGTCGAGATAGGCCACCAGAGAGGAGACCTCCCGATACTGGCCGATCCGAAACCGAAGCAGGTCGTCATCCAGAAAAGGAATCAAGCGGTCTTCTTGAGGATGCTCCGGTGGGGCGAGCCATGCGGCGAGTCGATCCCGGTCCTGTATCAAGCCTCGAAGCTCGCCGATTTCTTTCTCCTTCCGGCCGTAAATGTCGAGGGCCTCCCCGTAGCTTTGAAGGGACTTCGCGAAGGCCCCCAGTTTCTGATAACTCCCTCCGATGGGAATCAGTCCCTCCAGGGCGTAGGCATGATCCGGAAAGGTTTGGAACAGTTCCTGAAAAGGCGGGAGGGCTTCCGAGTAACGTCCCGCATTGAAATCCGCCCACCCCTCTCCGAAAAGGACATCGGGATAAAACGGGCTGGATTTCGGAATGGAAGCGAAGGCCGTCCGGGCCTCTTGAAACCGTCCCCGCTCCATCAGGAGAAAGCCCAGGATCAGACGGCTCTTCTCGGTAAAGGCCTGGAGCGCCGGGTCCCCGCGGGGAGGGAGTTCCCCCAGACTTTTCAGAAGGGCGATCGATTTTTCGAAATCTTCCAGCCCGGCGTAGGACTGGGCGACGGCCAGACGGGCGAAGGGGGAGTATCCGCTGTAGGGAGGAATCGCTTCCAGGACGCGGATCCCTTCCTGAAAATCGCCCCGGATGTAATGACTCATCCCGGCCAGGTAACGCGCCTGATCCGTCGATTCAAAACCTTCGACCGGGGATAACAATCCGAAGGTGTCGATCGCCGACTGATAGAGTGCGCGGCGATATTGAAGCCGCTCGATCAGGAGGAGGAGCTGGCTCCGGCTGCTCCCCGTCGGGAATTGTCCGACCCATCGGTCGAAAAGGAGGGACGCGGGACGATACATCCCCCAGGCGATGTAAAGACCCCCCAGCAGCAGACGGGTGTCGTTTAAAATCTTCTCGCTGTTTCCGGCCGTTTCCTCGACCAACTTCAACCGGGTGGCCGAGGTGAGATAGTCTCCCAGGAAGAAATGATAGTAGGCCTCCTGTTGCAGGACCTCCGCCCTTTTTTCAAAATTGACCGAGGGCCCTTCCGCCCGAACCGGGGAGACATTGAAACCGAGAATCATTATGATCGGGAAAAACAGCGCTGTTTTAATTCCACGTTTCATAGGCGAACTCGGGTTGCTCTTTTTCCGGACTGTCCCGTATGATGATTTTAATAAAGGCGGCCCCGTCCCCCTTGTTGAAACGAACCGTCTCGGCCCGTTTGTAATCCTTTTCCTGCGGCCCCTTTCCCGTGAAGATCGCCACCAATTCGTGGTCGCCGGACTTCACGTTTCCCATGTAGAGGCGTTGAATGCCCCCTTTTTTTAGCGCGCCGACCTCCCGGTCGGTGTACAGATAGCTTGAGACCAGCTTATCGTCCAGGTTGAGTTTGACCGAATCGAGCGCGAAGTAATTCCCCCCCTCCATCGCAAAGAATACCGCAACGGAGGAGTCCTCCGGAAAGAGCAGGTCTTCCTGAAGCCGGAAGAGAAGCGTGTTCAGATCCAGGATCTTTTGCTTAAGATCCTGAACCTGGCCGTCGAGGTTCTCCATCTCCTGGGGAGGCGCGCCCGCCTCCTGGGCCCTGGAAAGACGGGGCGGAAGGAGCAATAAAACGAGAAGAAAAAGGACGACGATTGGGCTAGGCATTTTCATTTTCCGCTCTTCGCTCCTTCCGACTTCAACGAGGTCAACCCGGATGAAAGATGCATCTTCCCCTGGACGTCGATGATGATCGCGTCCACGCCGCCGATCCGCTCGACCAGGGCCATCCCCCGCTCGGGACCGAGGATAAACACCCCTTTGGTAAGGCCGTCGGTGGTGGTCGCGTCTTTCGCCAGAAGCGTCACGCTCCGGCAGAGGCGGGCAGGGTATCCCGTCCTTGTATCGATGATGTGATGATAGCGGACGCCGTCCTTGATAAAAAACCGTTCGTAGTCCCCCGAGGTCGAGACGGCCTTGTCCTCCAGCGGCAGGACCGCAAGGATCTTGTTCTTGTCGTCCGGATCGCGAAGACCGACCCGCCAGAGATCCTTTCCCTTTTTCCCCTTGACCAGCATATCCCCTCCCGCCATGACGACGGCATCATGGATCCCGTGCTTCGTGAGCACGTCCATGGCCCGGTCGACCGCGTAGCCCTTCCCGATCCCTCCGAGGCCGATCTCCATCTGGGGATACGGAAGAAATACGCTCGAGTCCTTCTCGTTCATTTGAATCTTCCGGTAATCGACAAAAGGGAGTTGCCGGGCGATCGCCTCCGGAGACGGCAGGATCCCGGCCCGAAAATCCCAGAGTTTGCCGACGGAGGCAAAGGAGATGTCGAAGGTCCCCTCCGTGAGTTCGGAAAAATACAAGGACTTCTGGATCACCGAAAAAAGCTCCCGGCTGACCGGGACCGGCGCCTTCCCGGCCTGCTGATTGATGTGCGAAAGCTCGCTGGTCGGCATAAAGTTGCTCATCATCCGTTCCAGCCGGGAAATCTCATCGAAGGCGTCCTGCACGGCCCGCTCCATCTCCGGACGCTTGTCCCCGACCGCCTTGATGATCACCTCGGTTCCCATGAGGGCCCGATTCTCGCTCACGAGGTATTCCGGGGCCTCTTCCCCGTGGGCCGGAAGGGAAACAAGCAGACCGCCGAGGAAAGGGACGCTAATAATTGAAACCCAAATCCGTATGGACGACATAGACCCTCTGTGAATAGAGCGCGCCCGTGCGCGGATCGGTGAAGTTGTCATAGTTGAATACCATCCAGCTGTTGCTGACCTGGACATAGGGATTACGGATGATGCCCCATTGCGCCTGTTTAAGTTTATATTTCAGCGTCAAGCCGACCCATTGATCATGGTATTGGGAGAGCTCCTTGTCCCGCGCCTTGTAAAGCTGACCCGGCGGCAAGCGGTCTCCATAAAAACTCGCCGCATCCTGCCAGTAGTACTGATAAAAAACTCCGCCCAGCCAGTCCGAGAAGAAATAGCGTTGAAGCGTAATCTTGGCGGTCTGGGAGTGGACATCAAAGGTGTCCTGATAGTAGCGGTAATCGAGTTGAACCGAACCCCGGATGCCCCCGTATCCCCCGTCGGAGCCGGCGGAGGCAATTCCGTAGCTGGTCCGGAGGGCCCAGGCCTGTCCGGTCCGTGCGTCCGGGTAGTTTTCGGGCACCAGCGCCCCATCCAGGGTTATGGCGCTGCGATAAGGGTTATTGATGAGACCCTCGTCGGCGGTGAGCTCATAATTAAACTGGATCAGCCACAGGGGCGTCAGGGACTGTGTGATCCCGGTCGAATAAACCGTTCGATTGAACTTATTCCAACCGAAGGCCGGGTCGTTATTTTTCCCGACCTGGTCCCAGGAGCGGGCCACCTTCAGGCTGAAGGTCGTGTTTTTATCGAATAGATCGTGTGCCAGCGCGACCGAAAGCGTGTCGGACAGATAGTCCGATTCACGGCTGTTGATGTAGTCCACACCGACCAGCGTGTCGCCGCGTAAAATATCCGTGCCCAGGCTGTATTCCTTTCGTGTCTCTTTGTACGGACTGGCCTGGGTCACCACATCGATCGAGGCCGAACTGACGATATCCACGTTGTAACCCGCTTTCAGCGAGCCCCCGTTCAAGATATCCTTCCGCACGATGACCGCGGGACCCTGAACGGTCACTCCCCCTCCGTGGTAGTAATTGTAGCCGGCCTCGACCTCATCCTGAGCGGGTTCGATCGCCCCGGATCGCTCGATGGGAACGACGAACCAGGCGATCAACAGAACGGCCTTCACCAGGCGTCCCGGGCCCCGCCGTTCCCGGCCCGCCGCAGGGCTCACCCGTCGGGCTTTCGTCACCTGCAACCGCAACCCCCGCCGGTACCGTTGAACCCGCCCCGCCCCCCTTCCCGGATTTCCCGCACATGTTGGTACCATTGGGCCATCAAGGGGTCGGGGTCAAACTGCATCGTCTCGTCCGCGAGATACTCCCGCTCCCAGGGTTTCACCGAGGCACATCCCGAGACCCCGGTCAGGGCGATCATGAGGCCCATCAAGAGCCAAAACAAGGATTTCATTCCCATCAATCCTTCAGGAGGCCTTTGATCTCCGATTCGTAACGCGGCGGATCGTTGGGTCCGAATCCCCAATGAACGTAGTGAATCAGGCCGTCCTTGCCCACGACAAACGTGGTCGGCATGTTTCGGATCCGATAGAGGTTGAACAGATCGCCGGAGGGATCCAGGACGACCGGGAAGGTCAGGCCCAAGGCGCCGCTCATCCCCGCCGCCTGCGCGGCGACCTTGTCCACGTTCACGGCCAGGATCTCGAGACCGACCCCTTTATATTTCCCGTATATCCGGTTGAAGTAGGGAAGCTCCTCTTTACATGGGGCGCACCAGGTCCCCCAAAAATTAAGCAGGACGATATGCCCCCTCAGCTCGCTGAGCTTGACGTTTTTTCCCACGAGGGTTTTTCCCGTGAAATCGGGCGCCTTTTCTCCCTGTCCGGCGCCGTGAGCCGGACCGGGGCCGAAGAACATCAGGACCGCCAGGAACAGGGGGATCGTTTTTGTCTTATTCATCGCCTTATTCATCGGGCACCTCTCAGAAAAAGACCGCGAAGGCCGCCGTCCCTTCGATATTTTTCATGATCTCGTTCGCTCCGGTGAGGTCGGTCTGAAGGATGTGCGTTCGAAGCTCCACCCGAACCTCAAACCAGTCCACGATGAAGACTTTATAGCCGGTTCCCGCGTCGAAGGTGAAATGGGCCTGCCGGTCGATCTGGGTTTGACCCAGGCCCCCGAGCAGGTAGATCGTCGAATTCAACGTCCTCTTGCGGGTCGGGAAAATCTGCCCCGGGAAAAGATTATAACCCGCACCGGCATTCCAGTACGTGATGTTCTCATCGGCCACGAGGGAACGGCCGGTTAAACGACGAAACGTCTCCTGGTTGAACCGGGTGATCCCGTAGGTCCCCTCGAAAAAGACGTCCTCCGTCAAATGGTAGGCCAGCCGAAAGCCGTAGACCCCCGAGGTGCCGAAACCGTCCAGGGCGTACACGCCGTAATAAGGACCCATCTCCAGCGACTCGGTATCGATCTTGGCCTCCTTCAACTTTTGCTCCTCGACGGGCGGTTTGATGATCGGTTCTTCGCCCTGCGGAAAATTCTCGGCCCGGGCGGAAGAAAAAAGCCCTCCGAGCAGGAATCCGATTACGCCCATCGTCAACACAATCCGCTTAGGCATTCTCAACCCTAGAACCGAAATGAGAGTCCGATGCCGTACTCCTGAAACTCCCGCGTCCGCTCCGGGCTCATGAAGACGGTGTAATTCCGGAAATCGCCCCGGGCGAAGAGGTTCCGGACCAGGGGAATCGAAATCCCGATACCGGCATGGGCCTCCTGAAACGTTTTTTTGGTCACGCCGACCACGAGACTCGACGGCGTCGCAGAGACGATGCCGCCGCCCACCGTCGCCGAAACGGACAGCCAGCGCCAGCGCCACGGGGTGACCACGATCCCCCCCTGATAGAGATCAATGCTTCCCTGATCGCTCGAGACGAAGTTGGCCCCTCCCTCCAGGGAAAGGACGTCCGTCAGGAGGTAGGTCATCCGAACGCTGAGAGAGGGATCCCCGCCGAAGGTCCCCGCTCCCCACGCCAGCTCCAGGCGGTCGGCCAGGTAATCGTCGTAGATCCGGTCCATCACCCCTTTATTCCGGCCCTGGGCCAGAAGGGTCTTTTCGATATCCGCCCGATTAACCCACCCTTCCTTTCCGTTGGACAATCGGATCCGATACCAGTCCGTCCGGCGCTTCAACAGGAGAATCTCCTCCCCCCGTTCGGCAACGTAAAAAACCGGATAGCTCCTTCCCGGTCCGGTATGAATCTCGAGAAACGGTTCGACCACCGACGCCTTCTGATAGGCCTCCTCTCCGAAGGCGGTCTCCGCCGCGATGAAAGGCCCCAGACAAAGGAGCAACAGGGACAATCGAGACCGGGTTTCTCGACGGATCGCGTTCAAAGCGGGCTCTGGATCCAACTCAAAATCGTGAGATAATCGGGATCGCTCGTATTCGGAAAGATATCCCCCCCGAGGTGCTGGATCCCGCCGGCCGACACGGCCAGGGGCTTGAGCAGAAGCTTGCTGCCCGCCGGATTCGCGATATCGGTCATCCCGGAGGCGGAATCGAAGTTGGCCCGGAACTGATCCTCCGTGCAGGGGTCCGTTTTACAATTGAAGATCCGAAGGCTCCCTCCGGGTCCGCCGGAATTTGGATTATTCTTATCCCGGTAATGACAATTTGAATTCGAGCAGCCCCGGCTATCAAAGACGGGCTGGATATTCGCCTTAAATTCGTCGTAGTCCAAACTCCCGGCTCCCGAATCCACGCCGGGGTCGACCGTTCCGCATCCGGCTCCGATGCACACGAACATCCCAAGCGTCATCGGCATGACGGTCTGTCTAAAAAACAACCGCGTCACTGCGCCGCCGTTATCCAGTTGAGAAGGGTCGCGTAGTCCGCGTCCGCGGTCGAAAGCGGCGGAGGGGTGACCGCCGTTCCGTTCACGAGCATCGGAACCGTCCCGGTGGCTTTCAGGAGCAGGATGCTTTGAGACGGATTGGTCACGTTCACACGGGCCGCCGCGGCGTTGAAATCGCCCTCCTCCTTGTCTCCGGTCAGGACAAAATTGCTGTCGCCGCCGGCCACGTGGCACTGGCCGCAGCGCTTTAAAAGAATCGGCTGGATTGTTGTCGTGAAGACATTCTGGTCCAGTCGCTTCCGGCCGGGGTTGCTGATGACGCCCGCATTGCTGAACTGCGCCCCCAGATCGATCCATTCGACCAGGGTCTGTTTTTCATCCGCACTCAGCAACGTCCCATGGCTATTCGAGTCCGGGAACGGCACGGAACGGGGGGAACGGAGCTCCTGACCGAACATCCGTTCGATGAGGTAACTTTGCTGCGACTCTCCGGGGAAGACACGATCCGATCCGTTCATATTGCCATCAAGAAGACTCGTGTAGGAGATCGGGAATCCGGCGCCGGATTGATCGGTGCTTAGGTCGAGGCCGCCCGCGGCGGGCGTGTCCGGAATGCCATCATGATTTTGATCCGAAAGCGAATGGCAGGAGACACACTTGGCCGTGAGGATCGGCTGGATATTCGCGTTGAAAGAAAGCACCGAAATCGTCGGGGGAATGAGGGTGGACGGGGGCCGGTTGAGCGCGAAGGAATCCGTCGCCAGACGCTGGGGGCTTCCCCGCCGCGGGGAGTGACAGCCGTTGCAGGTCCGGTTTTCCCCGGGCCGGACTTGAAGCCAATTCTCCTTCACCTTGAAAGAACGGCTTTGCGCATCGACCAAATTCAAGGTCAGGCTCGTGTCCGCGGGCACGGTGACGCGGAAGGAGCCGTCGCATTCGACCGGAGCATAGCCGAGGATCCTCTGGCGCTCGAACTCGGTCAGACCGATGTCCTCCGTTCCGACCCCGGGCTGGCTCGGGACCGCCTGGATCACCCGGACCTGTTTGACGACCTGGAGGCTCGGATCGTTGCAAAGGGCGTTGAAATCGATGTTGCCGCCGGCGTCCCGGGGGATCGTCACACCCAGAACCTGATTGGACAGGGCCCGGTTGGCCTCGGAATCGTACACGCTCGCGGCGGCGAGCACCCCCGTCGTCCCCATCGCGCTTCGATTGGCCGCCTTCTGGGGCTTGGCCGTGGGGATCATCGACGCCGGGACGGGCATCAGCGGAATCGGGTCGAGGTAGGCCTGCCGGCTCCCGCTGTTCGGAAGCAGGATCGGCTTGAGCGTCCCGTCGCCGTTGTTGAGCATCCAGAGCCCGTAATCGGGTTCCTCCACGATTTTATTTTTCGGATCGTTCACCACCTTCCCGATCGAATAGGAGGCGAGATAGCGAGGGGTCCCGTCCGGAAGGGGATAAACGTTGTGATACCGTCCGAAATTGGACGGCTGCCGATCGGTCGGAATCACCTGGGGGCCGGTCAGCTGGAGCGAAGGGGTTTGGGGATCATCGGCCTTGTCGACGATGTCGAGCCGTCCGATCGCCCCTCCCTCGTAGGTTCCGCTCAAAGGCATCATGGTCGCCACCAGGCTTCCGTCCGCCTGCTCGCGAAGATCCAGAAAGGAGTTCACGTTCGAATGCGAACCGTACTTGACGAACATGTCGGTTCCGTCCGGCTCCATGAAGAAAATGGCGAACTTGTTGACCGTCCCGAGGTGCTCCCAGCGGCTGTAGAGGATGGTCCCGTCCCGAAGGACGATCGGATTGCGGTCGTGACTCTGGTTGAAGGAAATCTGGACGACCTCCCCCGAATCGCAGGAAGGCTGGCCGGGCAGCGGCGCCTTGGCGCGGTCGAGTATGTGAAGAACGGTCGATACCCTCCGTTCGTACTCGTCGAGATAGCCGGGACGGTTCGACGCGAAGACGATCCGCCCGTCCGGAAGATAGGCCGGGGAGAGTTCGTCGGCGGACCCGCAGGTCAACTGGACCGGTTGGGCGACGCGGCTTCCGTCCTGATTGACCTGAACTTCATACACATGCCAGTGGTCCCCGTTCCCCTTGTTCATCGAGAAGACCAGTCGAAAGGGCCCCCCGTCGGTCTGGGGAAAAATCTCCGGATCCGAGACGTCTCCCGCCCCCTGGGTCATGTCCGCGGTGATATTTTGAAGTTTTCCCGAAGCGGTTCCCGGAACCAGTGTAAAAAGATCTCCCCCCGCCTTGAATTCGATCGGATCGAGCGGATTGCCGATCGCATCGACTGAACGCTTGACGAAGACGATCCCGGAGGGATCATTCTGGTCCGTCAGATTACTCGACGATGTGCAGGATGCAAGATAGTATCCGGAAGAAAGAATAAAAAGTCCGCCGATTCCCCAGCCAAGAATGCGATTTTTTCCTTTCATGGGTCCCTCCTCGCCAAAAATAAAAAAAGCCGCCAAAGGAATTTCCTTCGGCGGCTCGGCGGGCCTGGAAGAGAACTTTCCTCCTTTAGCCCCGTTGCTCTGCGTCCCAGGGTTTCCCCTGGTTTGCTCTGATCAAAGGGTCAAATGTCGTGTTGCGATTGGTTCGAAACCGTCCGGGATGCGGGCCGACGAAATTCCTTCCCGGAAATGAAAAATGTTTCGGTATCAAATATAGCAGTTTTTCCTCCGCTGTCAAGTCCGTTTTTCTCAATCCGGCGGAGGTCCGGGCGTACGATTTTGAACCTGTCTACCAAGGGGGCTCGATATAATGAGGGATTTTGGATGAAGAGAACCGGAGGGAGAGAATCAGGTTCCGATTTCGTTCAGCGGTAGCGTGGAACCTTCGGGTCGACCTTCAACGACCAGGCCTCGATCCCGCCGGCCAGGTTTTTAACGTTTTTGAACTGCCGGTCCTTCAGAAAACGGGTCGCCTTGAGGCTTCGTCCGCCCACGTGGCAGTAAACGACGATCTCGGCGTCGGGATTGAGTTCCGAATACCGCCGGCCCAGCTCGTCCATCGGAATGACCACGGCGTCATTGAGACGGTTGATCGCCACCTCCCAGGGCTCGCGGACATCCACCAGGACGATCTTCTCCCCGCGATCCAGCTTTGCCTTCAAGGCTTCCGGCGTTATGTTCAAGGCCGGGTCGGACTGGGATTGGAACATGTTGAACAACATGCCTTCATGATAATTCACCCGTCAGGCCTGGTCAACTATTTTTAAAACCATCACATCATCTATTTGACCCAAAGACAAGGAGTGGAGGAACCGATCCTCCGATTGAAATTAAAAGGCCCACCCGGACAGGCGTGAGCCTTTTATGAAACGACACGGGACCGTCTCAATATCCATCACTTCGCCAGTTGGATCACCCCGGCCTCTTTTTTCCCGTCGCGATCCCAGTAGCTCACGGTCACCTTCGACTCCCGCTGCAATCCGTCCAGTCTCAAACGCTCCCGTCCCTTCTTGAGCTGCGTCTCCGGCGAGATCACGAAACTCTGTTCCCCCCGCCGGTTTTTAATGGTGAGGGTGTGGGCCGTCAGATCGACGTCCTTGACCGTCCCGCTGAGATGACGCACCGCGGCCATCTTCAGCCGGCCGTCGGCCGCGGGCTTGACCTCCAAAGAAGTCGAGGCCAGCTGCTGCGCCACCACCGTGCTGACCAAGAGAAAACTGACAAAACCGGAAGCTAAAAACGCTGCGATTCGAAACATCGGCCACCTCCTGTGGTTGTTCTACTCCGTTGTGAATCTGTCCCGTGCGCTTAAACCAAATTGCAGGGTCTGTGCCAAGCTTTGCGCGGAGAGTGATGGGATGGGGAACGATCATGATTTAAGATTTATACGAAAAGAGGATTGCAAGACAGTCAACGGGCCGATCGCTATGTCTCGTCATTCAGGTTGGATGGTGGGATGGTATACCGCGGTTCATAATATGTCTATGATTTGCATTCGCAGCAACAGCCAATACGCATCGGCGCGCCCCGGCCATTGCTTCCGAAAGCTTCAATATATTCGATCTGCATCATTATATATAGGGGTCAAAGGGGGGGTATTTCCTCCATTCTACTTAATCCTTTTGCATCCCGGGCTGACACATAGGTCAGCCCCTACGGGCCATTTAATCCATGACTCCTTACTCCTCACCCCTTTTTGACTCTTCCACCATAAAACGGTATAATCCCCTGCATCATTCCTCCGGCGCGGGCCGTTCTTGCAGTCATTGATTCTTACAAGCTGTTTGCGTAAATAAAGTAACGTTTGTAAACGGGCCGGCCTATAGGTTATGATCGTTACGTATTCGAAAAACGCGGTTCCCATCCGAATCACCCGAGAAAGATGGAGTCATATCACGCGACGGCATCCGGAGATGCGTGATCAACAGGGTAAAGTGATCGAAACCATCTCAAGCCCGGATTCAATACAGGAAGGCGACTTTGGCGAATTGCTGGCTGTGCGGTTTTATTCTAAGACACCTCTGACCCAGAAGCATCTCATCGTGGCTTATAGAGAGCTGTCAGGTCAGGATGGCTTTGTTCTGACGGCCTATTTTACGGTTACGCCTTCAAAAAGGAGATCAACCATATGGAAACCTTAAAAATTCTCGAGGGTAAACCGGCGCTCAACTGGGAGTTTGACGAAGAAGCAGATGTGCTCTACATTTCGGTCGGCAAGCCTCGCCCGGCCGTTGGCACCGATATCGGCGAGGGCGTGATTGTTCGTTATGACGAAAAGAAGAAAGAGGTTGTGGGCATCACCATCGTTGGTTTTCGAGTGCGAACCCTGAAAAGTTTAGCGGCGAAATAGAATCGAAAATGAGAAAACAATATCGAACAAAGCGGCGGTCCTGCGCCCTCTGCAAGCCCCACAAGATGGGTTGGGCAAAAAGGTGGAAGGCCAAGGAACTGGGAAAGATCCGCGCAATGATGAAAGAAGCCGATTCCCGAATCCTTATCTCCTGACACCTTACTCCTCACTCCTAACTCCTTGCCCCTCACTCCCACCCCTCACGCCTTTTACCTTTTTCTCCTTTTGCCTTTTTCCTTTTAACCTTTTATAATCTCTCTCATCATTCCTCCGGCGCGGGCCGTTCTTCCGTCTTCAATTTTCACGCGACCCCATCCGCCGGAGAGAGAAGAGGAAAGACGTGTTCCGTCCTCAATTCTACATCTCCCGTAAAGCGTTAAAAATAAATCTGTCCCTATCTTTTTCACTGGTGGGCCATGTACTTTACGAATGGTCTCCGTCAGAGAAGTGGCGCGTTGTTCAAGACTCACAGCAACCTTCTTTCGTCAGTGGGCACGTATTAATAAATACCGTCCAGGACCACGATTGGTTGCAAAACTCGATTGAGAAAGCACGTCTGGAGGCGCTAAAAGCCATTGATGATCTTAACGCGCTTCGACACAAAGAGATGTGACTGGCCGGGTCGGACCTGTAGAACTATCCGCTCCCCTCCGGCCTCGCGCGCGGGGGAGGGGCTGGAGAATGGAGCCATGGATCAGTGGAGCGATAAAATAATCCGCATTGACAGGCGGTATAATTATACGTATAATATGCGTATGATTAATACAAACGGTTGAACCATGCCCAAGACATCTTTGAAAAAGGAAAAATGGACGCTCTCGTTCGATCCCCGTCTCAAACGCCTCCTGATCAAGGAGGCCCGGAAGAAAGGGGTCTATCCCGTCAGTCTGTTGGAAGACGTCGTTCGCGAGCGGTTCAATCCCTACGGCCATTCGGACGTGAAGGACAGCGTCGCGCACGTTCGGGAGATCCGCAAAGGCTCCCGCGATCGGTCGGATGAACCCTTCCTCAAAGAGATCCGCGATTGGCAAAAGTCAAACTCCTGATCGACACCGACATACTGATCGATTACCTCAACACCGGCCTTCTCGGGGCGATTTTCGAAGGCAGAGGATTCGAGGTTTATTACTCCGTTGTGACAAAGAAGGACCTTCTGTCAAAGCCGGGGCTGAAAGATGCCGAACGCCAGGCCATTTTGTTCACGCTTCGACGGCACCGGATCATTCCGCTGGATGACCGTATTGCCGGGACCTATTCCGACCTTCGGAGACGACATCCTTCCCTGGAAAAAGAAGACGCCCTCATCGCGGCGACCGCTCTCGTCAAGAAGCTCCCATTGGTCACTCGCAACTTGAAGCATTATAAGAGCATTGAAGGGCTTATTCTTTTTAATATTTAAAGGGCAGGACAAACCGTCAAGGTCCGACCTCAAGGAATATCGGCTCCCCTCCATTCTCGCGCTCGCGCCAATCCCGAATATTGACACGCCCGAGGATAATGCGTATAAAAGAGAAAAGGAGATTTATTACGTTGGATACGGCAGACCTGGAATCGTTGCTGCCTCAAGTCGTCGCGCTGGCCGAGAAGGCCGGCGCGGCGATCATGGAAGTCTACGCGCGCGGCGACTTTGAGACCACCTACAAGACGGAAGGGGACTCCCCGCTCACGCGGGCGGATCTGGCGTCCAATCGCCTGCTCATGGAAGGATTGCGCGCGCTGACGCCGACGTGGCCCGTCTTGTCCGAGGAGTCGAAGGAGGTTCCCTACACGGAACGGGAAGCCTGGGGGCGTTACTGGCTGATCGATCCGCTGGACGGAACCAAGGAGTTCATCAAGCGGCGCGACGAGTTCACGGTCAACGTGGCGCTGATCGAGCGGGGCGAGCCGGCGCTGGGCGTGGTCTACGCTCCGGCGATGGAGGAGCTCTATTACGCGGCGCGCGGCGCGGGCTCCTTCAAGCGGAAGGGCCCTGAGCCGCCGGAACGGATCGTGGTGAGCGATTACCGGGTCAGCGGCGTCACCCTCGTCGTCAGCCGCTCGCACCCCGACGCCAAGGTGGAAGAGCTGCTGCGCAAAATCGGCCCGTCGGAATCCCTGGAAATCGGCAGCTCGTTGAAATTGTGTCTTGTGGCCGAGGGGCGCGCCCATCTTTATCCGCGCTTCGGGCCGACGATGGAATGGGACATCGCCGCCGCCCAATGCGTGGTGGAAGAGGCGGGCGGCAAGGTGACCGACCTGTCGGGTCGGCGGCTGCGTTACAATAAACCGTCGCTGATGAACCCGCCGTTTATCGTCTGCGGCGCCCCGCCCTTTCCCTGGCCGGAGTATCTGTAGTGCAATCCGCCCGCGGCCTCGCGCGCGGGGGATGACGACGGCGTGCGTTCCGCGGCGCTCGGAGGCAAGGGCCCCTTGAGGACGGCGATTCATGAGATGGTGGAGCGGCTTCGCGCTGGAAATGAGCCGGCGCAGATACTCCGCATGCGATCCGGCTGGGCGGTGCTCGGCGCGCGACAATTCCTGCGCGGCTACAGCCTGCTGCTTCCCGATCCGGTGGTCCCGCACTTAAACGCGCTGACGGGCCGGGACCGCGCCGCGTTTCTCGAGGACATGGCGGCCCTCGGCGACGCCGTGCTCGAGGCCGCCGGCGCACGGCGCATCAACTACGCGCTGTTCGGCAACGCCGAGCCGGCGCTCCACGCCCACGTCATCCCGCGCTTCGACGACGAACCCGCCGCCCTTCGCGGCGCGCATCCCTGGAGCTATGATTGGTCCGCCGCGCCCCGCTTCGATCCCGCGGACCACGGCCGCCTGTTGGAGACGATCCGCGCCGCCTTGATCGCCCGCGTCCCGACATGACTCAGCTCCCCGTTCCGCCGGCGGGCTTCCTGCCCAGCGCGACCGTCGCGCTTGTCTGGTATCTCATACTCCGGTCCGCGCGCGCCTCGATGGGGCGCTTCGCGCTGCTCGCCCTTCCGGGCACCCTGGCCCACGAACTGGCCCATCTCGTCGTCGGGCTTCTTTGGCTGGCCAAGCCGACCGCGTTTTCGGTCTGGCCCAAACGATCCGGACAGGGCTGGGTGCTTGGGTCGGTCACCTTCCAAGGAATCAACCTGATCAACGGCGCCTTCGTGGCCTTCGCCCCCCTCCTCTATCTGCCCCTTGGGTGGTACGGCCTGATCCGCCTGGCCGCCCCTTGTTGGGTTCACCATCAATGGGGCTGGTGGTTTGGCGGGGTTTACCTGATATCCATGATCCTCTTTGCCGCCCTGCCCTCCTATCAGGATATCAAGCTCGGAGGGCCTTCGCTCCTTCTCTACGGAGGCATCGGCGTGCTTGGGTGGACCTTGGGCTCAACGGTCTGGCGAAGCGGGTTCCACTAAATGCGACATCGACTCCGGACCCGCGGGCCGGGGAGATGAATGAACAATTTCCCCCCGGGCAACTTACCGCTCAATCAATATTCCCTCCTATCCCGACGGCCCTCGTGGCCGAGGTTGATCCTCCCACCCGCCGCCCAGCGCCTTGAATAAATCCGCCGTCGCGACGAGCTGGGCGCGTTGCGCCTCGACCCGGTCGAGCTGAGCGCCGAGTAAGCCGCGTTCGGCATCCAGCACATCGAGAAGGCTGGATTCACCGTTGTCGTACCGTAACCGGGCCAGCTCCAGCGCTTTCTGAAGCGAGGCGACGCGCGCCTGCTCCGCTTCCAGTCGCTCGCGCGCCTTGCGCTGCGCCACCAGGGCGTCCTGCGTGTCCTTGAACGCGTTCTGAATAGCCGATCGGTATTGGGCCAGCGCCTGCCGCTCGCGGGCCCGCGACGCCTCCACCTGGGAGCCGATTCGCCCGGCGTCGAAGATCGTTTGTGCGGCGGAGACCGAGACGAGCCAGACGCGGGCCGGGGCCGTGAAAAGATCGGCGAGCTTGGCGCTCTCTGTGCCGAAGGCTCCGGTCAACGGGATCGACGGGAAATAAGCGGCCTTGGCCTGCCCGATGCGGGCATTCGCGGCCACCAGCCGCTGCTCCGCTTCACGCAGGTCGGGACGGCGCTCCAGAAGATCGGAAGGCAGCCCGGCCGGCACGGCCGGCGGAACGCTGATCGCCTCGATCACCGATCCGCGCTCGGGAGCCGCGCCGATAATCTCCCGCGGGCTGCGGCCGAGGAGCACGGAGAGGGCGGTTTCCTGCTGCGCAAGTTGGTTTTCAAGAAAGGGCAGCAGCGCCTGCGCCGAGTAGGCATCCGCCTCCACCTGGTGCAGCTCCAGCTCGGAGGCCACGCCCGCCTCGAAACGTTTGCGCTGAAGCTCCAGCGAGTCGAGACGGGTCTTCACGGTCTGCCGGGTGACGGCGATCTGCGCATCGAGCGATCGCAAGTTGAAGTAGCCCCGGGCCACGTCGGCGATCAGGGCCAGCCGGACCGCGTCCCGATTGGACGCGGAGGCGAACAGGTCGGCGCGCGCCGCCTCGGTGGCGCGCCGATACTTGCCCCAGAAATCGATTTCCCACGAGGCGCTGACGGAGGCGTTCAAATCGTTGAACGTCGGATCAAAGCCCGGGAAGAAAAGGGGGCTTTTCTCCGAGATCCGGTTGCGCGACGCGCCGGCGCCGGCGGCGACGCCCGGAAACTGGTCGGCGCGGGCAACGCCGAGCTGAGCCCGGGCTTCGTCCAAGCGCGCCACGGCCAGCGCCAGATCGGAATTGTGGGCGAGCGCCTCGTCGACCATGGCGTCGAGCACCGGATCGTTGTAGCTATCCCACCACCGAACCGGCACGGCGGCCTCGGTTTTCTCGGCCGGCCAACGGTCGGGGACGTCGATTTTCGGCCTGTGGTAGTCGGGGCCGACGGTGATGCAGCCGGAGAGCAGCGCGGCCGGCAATACCGCCGCGATGAATCGATAAATGGTCATGACGAGCCTCCTTGATGGACGGGCGTTTGCACCGGAGGGGTCGGCGCCTGCCCGTCCGGGGCGCTCTGTCCGTTCCCCGAGACGCCGGCGGGCGTCCCGTGTAAAGCCGTTTTGTGGCGGTCGATCTCGGCCCGAATCTCCGCGGTCGACCGGCGTTCCGTCAATCGCCGACCGGCGATCAGCTTGAAGAACATCGGCACAAAGAAAATAGCGAGGAACGTCGCGGCCAGCATCCCGCCCATCACGCCCGTGCCCGCCGAAATCCGCGCCCCGGCGCCCGCGCCGGTGGAAAAGGCCAGCGGGGTGACGCCGAGAATAAAGGCGAGCGAGGTCATCAGGATGGGACGGAACCGAAGCCGGGCCGCTTCCATCGCCGCCGCGGAGGGCGAAAGCCCCTCCTGGTGCTTCAGGACCGCGTACTCGACGATTAGAATGGCGTTCTTCGCCGCGAGCCCCAGCAGCGTCACCAGGCCGATCTGAAAATAGACGTCGTTGGTCAGGCCCCTCAGCCAGACCGCCGCGAGCGCGCCGAAGGTGCCGAACGGCAGCGCCATCAGCACGGAGAGCGGAAGCGACCACCGCTCGTACTGCGCGGAGAGGATGAGAAAGACCATGATCACCGCCAGGCCAAGCGCCAACCCGGACGTGCCGCTCGATTTCTTCTCCTGAAACGAGGCGCCGCCCCAGTCGTAACTGAAATCCGCCGGCAATACTTTCTTGGCGATCTTTTCGACTTCCTGGATCGCCTGGCCGGACGAGACGCCCGGCGCGCCCTGGCCCAGCAGTTTGACCGCGGGCAGGTTGTTGAAGCGCTCGAGCGAATCCGGCCCCGACGTGTAAGTCACCCGGGCCAGCGCCTTGACGGGCACCATCTCACCCTGCCCGGACCGGACGTAGAGATCGCCGATCGAATCGGGACTGTCGCGATAGGAGGGCTCCGCCGACATCAACACCTGCCAGGTGCGGCCGTAGCGGTTGAAGTCGTTGACGTAGTAGGAGCCCAGCGTGGCCGAGAGGGTGTCGAAGACATCGTTGATCGGCACGCCGAGCGCCTTCGCCTTTTCGCGGTCGACATCGACGTGCAGCTGGGGCACGTTCGATCGCCAAAGGGTCTGCACCCGTGCGAGCACGGGGTCGCTGTTGGCGGCCGCAAGAAACTGATTCGTCACCTCGGCCAGACGTTGGGATCCCCCTTCGCCGCGATTCTGGATGTAGAACTCGAACCCGCCGGCGTTGCCCAGGCCGAAGATCGGCGGCGGGGTAAACGCGATCACGAGACCTTCCTTGATGGATGCGGTCTTCATGAAATAGTCGCCCACCAGCTGCTGCGTGTTGACCTTGCGCTCGTCCCAGTGCTTCTGGGTCACAAAGATGGTCGCGGCGTTGTTGCGGAACCCGCCCCCGATGAAGTCCAGACCGGTGAAGGCCACGGCATATTCGTTTGCGGGATTCGATTGAATGGCCTTGACCACCTCGCCGACGACTTTATCGGTCCGCTGCAAGGTGGCCCCGTCGGGGAGGAAGACGGCGCCGATGTAATAGCCCTGGTCCTCGTCCGGCACCAGGCTTCCCGGCGTGAATCTCCACAGCCCGGCCGCGATGAGGACCATGGCGCCGAACAGCACGAGACCGAGTACGCTCCGGCGAATCATCCAGGCCACGCCGGCGGCATAGCGGCCGGTGACCCGGCGGAACCAATCGTTGAACCATCGAAAGAAGCGTCCCGGTTCCGCATGCCCGTGCCTCAGAAGGAGGGCACAGAGGGAAGGCGTGAGGGTCAGCGCAACGATCCCGGAGAGCACGACCGCCATCGCAATGGTGACGGCGAACTGCCGGTAGAGCTCGCCGGCCAGGCCGCCCAGGAAGGCGATCGGAACGAAGACCGCGCAAAGGGTCAGGACGATCGCGATGACCGGACCGGAGACTTCCCGCATCGCCTGAACCGCGGCCGCACGCGCCTCCTTGCCTTCCTCGCGCATGATCCGCTCGACGTTCTCCAGCACGACGATGGCGTCGTCCACCACGATGCCGATGGCGAGGACCATCCCGAATAAGGTGAGGGTGTTGATCGAATAACCCAGCAGAAAGAGACCGGCGAAGGTCCCGATCAGGGAGACCGGCACCGCGGCGAAGGGGATCAGGGTCGCGCGCCAGTTCTGGAGAAAAAGAAACACCACCAGGAAAACCAGGGCCATGGCCTCGATCAGCGTTTTCACGACCTCCCGGATGGAGACCTCCACAAAGCGGGTGGTATCGTAAACGATGGAGTACTTCAGCCCCGCCGGGAAGCGCGCCGACAGTCCCTTCATGGTCGTCGCGACTTCCCTGGCCACGTTCAGGGCGTTGGCGCCGGGCTGAAGGAAGATGCCGAGCAACGCCGCCTCTTTTCCGTTGACCCGTCCGATGAAATCGTAGTCCTTGGAGGCGAGCTCGACCCGCGCCACGTCTTTCAGTCGCAGCGCGGAGCCGTCCGGGTTGGAACGCAGGATGACGTCCTCGAACTGCTTGGCGTCGGCCAGCCGGCCCTGCGTGGTAATCGTGTAGACCAGCTCCTGGGGCCCCCCGGTCGGGGCCTCGCCGACCTTTCCGGCGGCAAACTGGCTGTTCTGCTCGTTAAGTGCCCGGATCAGATCCGACGTCGTGAGCTTCAACTGGGCCATGCGGTCGGGCCGCAGCCAGATCCGCATCGCGTAGTCCTTGGCGCCGAAGATCTGGACGTTCGTCGTGCCCGGAATCCGTTTGATCGTGTCGAGCACGTTCAAGGTGACGTAATTGCTCACGTACAGATCGTCGAAGGTGCCCTCGGGCGAGTAGAAGGCCAGCACCTGCAAAAACGACGAGGAGCTTTTCTCCACCGTCACGCCCTGGCGGCGGACTTCCTGCGGAAGCCGGGCCTCCGCCTGCTTGACGCGGTTGTTGACGTTGATCGCGGCCTGGTCGACGTCGGTGCCGATCTCGAACGTGATGTTGATTTCGAGCACGCCGTTGGACCCCGAGTTGTCGCTCATGTAGAGCATGTCCTCGACGCCGTTGATCTGGGTTTCCAGCGGCGCGGCGACGGTCTGTTCCAGGACCTCGGCCGAGGCCCCGGGATAGACCGCCCGGACGGTCACCACGGGCGGCGCGATCTCGGGATACTGCGCGATCGGGAGGACACGCATGGCGGCCAGCCCGGCGAGGACGATGAAGCTGGAGAGAACGGCGGCGAAAATCGGTCGATTGATAAAGAACCGCGAAAACATCGGAGGCTCCCTTCTTACGGTTCGGCCGCGAGGGCGGCGCCGGCCTCTTGGGCCGGATGGGGTTGATTGGGTGCGGACGCCTGGGCGATCTGCACGGGGGAACCGGGACGCGCCTTGACGACGCCGTCGACGATGACCCGGTCTCCGGGCTTGAGCCCTCCGGTGATGACCCACTCGTCGCCGGACCAGTCGCCGACCTGCACCGGCCGCGGCTCAACCAGACCCTGGGCGTTCACGGTCATGACGATCTTTGTGTTCGGGCCTTCCAGCACCGCGCGCTGCGGGATCGCGATCGCGCCGGGTCGAACCGCGCCGAAGAGCTGCACGCGCACAAACTGGCCGGGGCGCAGCAGGTGCCGGGGATTGGGCATGACCGCCCGGGCCTCGATCGTTCCCGTGCTGGAATTTACCCGCACATCCGTGAAGTCCACCCGGCCCGACTGGGCGTACTCGCTGCCGTCGGAGAGTTTCAAGCGCACGTCGAATCGGCCGTCCTTCGGCAAGCTCAGCCGCCCCTCGGACACGGCGCGGGTGAAGCCCAGATACTCCGTATCGGTGAAGCTGAAAATCACGTGGATCGGATCGATCTGCGAAATGGTCGTCAGCAGCGTCTTCTGGGCCTCGACGAGGCTGCCTTCCGATTTGAGCGCCCGGCTGGTAATGCCGGAAATCGGGGCCTCGACGCGGGTATAGGAAAGGTTCAGGCGCGCCTGTGTCGCCGCCGCCCGCGCCGCTTCCACGTTGGCGGCTGCGATCTGTTCCGAGGAAACCGCATCGTCATACGCCTTCTGGCTCACGGCCTTCGCTTCCCATAACGGTTTCAGACGAACGGTGTCCCGCTTCGCCCGGGACAGCACGGCTTCGGCGCTGGCGAGATCCGCCTCGGCTTTGTCCAGCGCGGCCCGGAACGGCTCCGGATCGATGGTGAAGAGGCTCTCTCCCGCCTCCACCGGCGCCCCCTCCCTGTAGTTCCAGTGCTCCAGGATTCCGGAAATGCGCGGGCGCACCTCGACCTCCCGCACGCCGTCGACCTGGCCCACGTATTCAAACGTCGCCGGAAGGTCGCGAGGCTCCACGACGGCCACGCTGACCTGGGGCGGCGGCATGCCCCCGTTCAGACTCTGGCGGTTTTCTGCGGTCCCATTCCGAGCCGCCGTGATCAGAAACGAGACCCCGGCCAGGACAAAAAGCAAAACGGATACGACAATCCACCTGGTGCGCTGTAGTCTTATTTTCTTCCCTTGCGTTTCCATGAAAATCTCCTCTTGATTTAAATTCACCGCGATGTCAATCCGCGTTGGGTTCCGGAGGCTGCGTTATCGATATTTTAAGTTCGCCCCTTCATCCACTGCGCCGTTTCTTGGACCCATTTTGGAAATTCGCCGACGGGGACCTGCTTTCGTCCCCCATGGCCGGGCAGGACCCATTCGATGCCGGCATGGCGGGCCAGCTTCTCGACGGAGCGGGTCTGCTCCTTCCAGGAATACCAGCAGTAATCCCGGCCGGATCGCAGGGCCTGGTCCTCCGGCGACCAGGAGAGGTGATCTCCCGTGAACAGATATTTTCCATTCCAGAGAAGCACGCCATGTCCTCGGGTGTGGCCCGGGGTGTGAATCAGACGGGCCGGGGCCATAACGACATCCTCGTCGCCCTTCAAAATCATCTCGGCATCCGGCTGAGCCGAACGGTCCCCCTCATGAATGATCCGGTCCGCCCCAAACGCCCGTGCATAGCGGTCCGCATCGGCGACGTCATCCCGATGGGTCAGGAAGATATACCGGATCCCTCCCCATTTCCGGAACTGTTCGACCAGGGCCGGGTCAAATCGCGGGGAATCCACCAGCCAGTTCCCGCCCTGGCTTTTGATGAAGTAGCTGTTGGCCCCGTAAGAGCTCACGGCGTTGTGGCCGTTGAGATAGACGGGCCCGTCGATGAGTTTGGGGAACGATGTAAGAATCTTCCCGTGCGGCCTCTGTTCGATTGTGTCTTGTGCGTTATGCATTTTAATGCGCTCCATTTTCATTGTTCGTTATTCCGGACCGGTTTGAATGATGTCTTTCGCAATACCGTTACTCGGTCGACCTGTTGTCATCCGCTCCGCCCGCCGTTTACGGTTATCTTCGCGCCCGCGAGCGCCTGGACGATGATCAGCCCCCGCTTTTCATTTCTGAACCGTTGCCCCGCGTGCAGGACGAGGTCGCGGTGATCGCCCTCCTCCGTGATCCATACCATGCCTTCCCGACACTCGATCTCAATTTCATTGGAACGGCCATGGACCGACCAGAAGGCATTCTCGCTCAACCTGATTTCCTGCGGACTGATCGTCGTCTCGGACTCGAAATTCGTCCTCATCTTCCCACCTCCCTCTTTCAGACTGCGGGCCGGCATGGGATGTCACTTCCGATTCATTCTTGCCGCGAGTAGAAGGAGCGTCCCGATCATCATCCGAGCCACCCACCCCTTGATGGTTCTCCCTTTCATGAAAGCCTCCAAATTCCTAACCCCGGGAAATTAACGCAGCCGGACCCTGATTTTTTCGAGCGAACAACTCACGACCGGGATCTTAACCTTCGTCGGAAGCAGCCGGATCGCGATGGCGTACGCGAAAATCGCCAATCCAATGGCCAGATAGAATAAAATCACGCCAACCGGGATAAACGGATAACCGCCTTTCATTTCCACCACCATCTTTCCAGGGAACCAGGTTTTACGAAACCCCCGCCGGGTTCAAGCGCCGGCGGCGACGGCCCGGCAGGCCTTCCGGTCCGACCCGACGATTATGAAGAATGACGGGATCCAGAACCTCGCCGCAAACGAGACAACGAAGACCCTCAAAATGAAGCCGCCCCGTATCGTCCAGCAGATCCTGGAACCAGTCGTCCGTCATTAATCCTCCGCATCGTGGGCAATTCATGGAACACCTCCTCCCGCTGCGTTAAATGTCGTCGTCATCTTAACCCCGCGGCCGGATGATCCTTTCAATGATACATTTGTTCATACACCCGGATGCCTTCAACTCGACACCTTCCCCGTGCATTTTTTCCAACAGTCCTTGTCCCTCCTCATCAATGAAGGCGACCGAGCTTAGATCCACCCGCACCGGGGGACCCGGCCTCGATCCGGTTGCGGAGCGCCAGCTAAGTTCCAGTTCCTTCACCCAGGGACCCGCGAGTTCTCCTTCCAGAACAACTTGCAAAATGCCGGCCTTCATCTGCGTTGTAATTTTCAGCACGGGATTTTTTCACTCCTCATATGGCCTATGCCAATGAGCAATCCTCGTGCCACGCTTGTGCCGGCCCGGTTAAAACATACCAAGTCACTGAAACAAAAAATAGTTATGGTTTCCTTGAGGACTCCCAGTAGTTTCAAGTTCGGCGCGCTGCCGAAATCGTTTCGCCGAAATATCGGCAGGGTGCCGACCCATCGGCTCTATACCCATACGGCTGCATGAGCGGGAAGACCCTATTCATTCGATAGTCGTTCGGAGGGCTCAAAAATCGACAGGGTCTTGGATCGCTAAAATTTGCCTGGGGAAGGGTTGTTGTTCGGATGGAAGGGCGGCACCGGGGAAGAGGCACCGAAGGGGCGTCCTTAGGTATGGCGGGAAATGCCGAGCTTTTGAATCTTGGATTGCAAGGTCGTCCGTTTCATTCCGAGGCGGGCGGCGGCGCCGGAGGGCCCCCCGATCACCCAGTTGGTTTCCCGGAGCGCGTTGAGGATGTGTTTGCGCTCGGCCGCTTCCAAGGTGGCCTCCCCATCGGAAGCCGGCGTGGTCTGCATTTTAAATTCTCCGAGCGAAACACGGAGATCGGGTCCCTGGGACAGGATGACGGAACGCTCGATCAAGTTTTCGAGCTCCCGGATGTTGCCCGGCCAATGATACCGGGAGAGCTCCGTCATCGTCTCGGCCGGTATCGTCTCGATCTCTTTTTTCATCTGCCGCGAATATTGCTGGGCAAAATATCGGACGAGCAAGGGGATGTCCTCGGGACGCTCCCGGAGGGGAGGGACCCTGATGGGAAACACGTTCAGGCGGTAGTAGAGGTCGCCGCGGAAGCGCTTGTCGGCGACCATCTGGGCCAGGGCCTGGTTCGTCGCCGCCACCAGGCGGACGTTCACCTTGATGGTTTTCGTGCTCCCGAGGCGCTCGAACTCCTGTTCCTGGATCACCCGCAGCAACTTGGACTGAAGCTCCAGCGGGATGTCGCCGACCTCATCGAGAAAGATCGTCCCCTGATGGGCCAGTTCGAAACGGCCGACTTTTTGGGCGATGGCCCCGGTGAACGCGCCCTTCTCGTGTCCGAATAATTCGCTTTCCAGCAGGCCCGTCGGGATGGCCGCACAGTTCATCTTGACGAAGGTCCGCTCGCGCCGACCGCTCAGGTTGTGGATGGCCCGCGCGATCAGCTCTTTTCCGGTTCCGGTCTCGCCCTGGATCAGCACCGTGGAGTCCGTGGGAGAGACCGTTTCCACCTGCTTCAGAATGCGCTTCAACGCCGCGCTTTCGCCGATGATCTGCTCGAAATTGTACTCGGTGCGGATTTCTTCCTCAAGATAGAGTTTCTCCTTGTCGAGCTTTTCCTTCAGCTCGGCGATTTCCCGATAGGCCAGTCCATTTTCGACCGCAATGGCGATCTGTTGAGCCGCCTGCCGCAGAAGATCGACCTCTTCCCGACCGAACGCGTCGTCCCGTCGCCGGCCCAAATTAAGCGTACCCAGCACCCGGTTGTGGGAGAACAACGGAATGCAGCAGAGGGATTTCACCCCCACGGCGATGAGCCGCTGCGCCATTTGGCATTCGGACGACATCCGCTTCAGGTCCTGCTCCCCGAACAGCTCCGGCTCTCCCGAGGCGATGGCGATCCCGGCCGGTGAATTGCAGTTCGAGTCCGCCTGTTTCTCCTCGACGAAGCTGGTGTTGTTCGCGAAGTCGAGCACGTGGACGCGGAGAAGACCGGTCTCCGGGTTGTACAGCACCAGGCTGGAACCGTCGTGCTGAATGACCTTCCGCAGCGAGGCGCTGATCGCGGTGAAGACGTCTTCCAATTCCAGGTTGGAGACCACCGCGTTATTGATTTCCAATAAAAGCTGCTGACGGTCCCGCTCCCGCGCCAGTTTTTGCTGAGAAGCCTGGACCGCCTCGTAATTGAGCGCATTGTCCACCGCGACGGCCACTTGATTGGCCACCTGCCGCATGAAGGTGAGTTCGGCCTCCTGATAGGCCCTCTTCTGAAAGGTCCCGAACCCCATCGCCCCCAGACGGCGCTGCGCCGTTGTCAGGGGGACCACGCAGAAGGATTGGACGCCGTTCTCACGCAGCTTTGTCATCAGCCACGGGAAGCGGCGCTCCTGGGCGATGTCGTTCACGCTCAGAGGTTGCTGGGTCTTCCAGACCAGGCCCCCGGGCGATTCATCGATGGACAGTTCCTGTCCCAGCTTGAAGGTGCTGGGTTTCGCGGTCACCAGGAAGCAGAGGCGCATGGTATCGCGCGCCGGCTCGTGCAGGACCACGTTGATGTAATCGAAGGGCACGACCGGAGGAAGACGCCGGGCGAGATCCCGAAACAGCTCCTCCGGGTCGCGGTGCGATGCGATCGATTCCGTCACCTCCAGGAGAAGACGCAGCCGGTCGCGCTCGAGCGCGAGCTGCCGCTGGGCGAGCTGCCCGCTTTCGTAGTTGAGCACGTTGTCCACCGTGACCGCGACCTGGTTGACGACCTGTTGAAGGAAATCCTTCTCGGCCTCCTTGAACTCCGACGGACTCTTTCGGGCGATGAACATCGCGCCCAGGCGCCGCACCGCCGTCGTCAGGGGAAACATGCAGTAGGACTGCGCTCCGATTTTCCTGAGGATCTCGGTTACCTTCGGAAATCGGGCCTCGCCCTCGAGACGCGGCACCACCAGCGGCCGCTGGGTTTGATAGACCCATCCGCCGGCGGATTCCTCCACCGGCAGTTCAAGACCGGGGGGAAGGCTGTCGTTATCGCTTGTCCCGATGTAATAGGCTCGCATCCTATTGCGCTCGGGATCGTGCAGGATGAGTCCGATGTATTCGAACGGCTCCACCGAAGGAATCCGCTTGGCCAGGTCCTGAAGCAAGGCCTTGAGGTCGCGATGCGCGGCGATGGACTTCGAGACCTCGAGCAGCGTCTGGTACTGCCGGGAGTCGGCCTGTAGAACTGAATATTCCGCCGATTGATCCTGCGGGTCCATGCAATGCCCTCGCCTCTGATTTTAGAACACGCGTTCGGATTTCGGGTATGGCCTTCGGGAGTTTCGCGCTGATAAAAATGCTAACACGGTTGGATCGCCTAGTGCAAGACCCCGTCCCCTTCGGGCACAGAGCACCGAAGCCGACCCGGCCGAACGCTTAGGCGGGGGAAAGGCTCAAGGATGAAGACGAGGATCGATCAAACCATAGATGCGTGGGGAACCCGGAGAACGGAATGCTCAATAACCGCCCGTGCCCCGGCGATCTTCTTCTTTCTCCAGGTCCTGCATGCCCTTCTCGGAGTCCTTCTGGATTTTATCGCTGTCGGGACGCCCGGGAGGCGCGGGCGGAGTTGACTTGCAACCCCCGAGCCCGATCGAGAACGCGATGATAAACACCCACGGGAGCGTTGCGGCTGTTTTAAATAATCGCGACATCACTGTTCCTCCTTTCCGTAGATGAAATCGGCGATCTGGCCGCCGACCTCGCCGGCCACCTCCTGCTCGGCCGTCCGCAACGCGCGGGCCTCGGCCTCCGCGGCCGTCAGGTGTCCTTCGCGCCCCTGCCGGGCCACGCTTCCGATCACCTGCTGCGAGGCTTCGTCGGTGAGGTCAAAGGCCGCCGCCCAGCGCACGAAATGAGTCCGCGGCGTCCCGCTTGCCGGAAGCTGCACCGGGTCAAGGGTCACCGAACCCTTGACCAGCAGGTCGGGCCGGGAATCGGCGGCGGAAACGGCCGAGGCGACCGGCAGGCCCTGACGGTTCAAGCCTTCCACGATCGCCGCTCGGATCGCCTCGCTGTTGTCGCCTCCGACCGCCACCGCGATCTTGAAATTTTTGGCCAGGAACTCGCGAAGCTCCCGGTTGGTCCCGGCCAGGCTGACGTCGCTTTCGGACCCCTTCCCCGCCGGGTTGACGACGCGGAGCTCCGCGTTGTACGCCTCGCGGAGCAGAAGATTTGCGACCGCCGAATGGAGGGCCCGGACGGTTTGAAGCTTGTGGTCCCCCTGTTTGGCCTGTTTCAACAACTCGTCCACCTTGAGATCCAGCGAGGCGATCCGGTCCCGAAGGGCCGACGTGGCGTGAGGCCGGTCCATGACGGCCAGGGCGTAGTAGAGCGCCTTGGACTCGTCCAGCCAGCTCTCGGCGATCGTCACGTTTTCCAGCACCTTCTTGGTCGAGACCTCCGTCGCCTGCTCGATGTTGATCTGCCGGCTGTCCTCGGTCCGTCCCTTCGAATCCGACTGGAGGTATTTTTCCCATTCCTCCGTCTTGGAATTGATCTCGGCCGTGAAAATCTTCGAGATCGCGGCATAGGCCCGGTCCTCCGCCGCCTGGCGGGTGTCCGCATAGCCGACGCCGGTGAGGTACATCTCAGCGGGATACTTCTTGCCCGATCCGTTCACCCAATCCGGCTCGGTCGCGGCGCGGACGGGAGAGGCCGGGCCCAACGACAGGATCAGCCCGACGATCCATGCCGTCCGGGTCCCCCAAACACGGCGCGTGGCACAAGGTCTGGTGCGATCGAAAGCCATGACATCTCCTCCTGATCGGTTTAAGGGGCTGGCGTCGCCCCCTCCATCCGCCTCAGACGGGATGGAGCCTCCCCCTCCCGCTCGCCGGCTCGCTGGGCGGGTATATGCGAACCTATTTTATTTTACCGTCCGAGGATCCGGTATCCCACAAACCGTTTCTCCCCGGCCTTCAGGGTCGTCCCGGGAAAGGCCTTTCGCTCGATCAATCCGCCGGCGGAGTCGTAGTATTCCACCGCAACGGTGTAGGTTCCGGGCGGGACCGCCACGCGCGCCATCTGGATCTCCCCCGGCAGCGTCCGCCAGCTGCGCTTATCCGATTGCTCCGTCGCGACGGAATAGATATTCGTGCCGACATCCGCCAGGAAACCGGCCAGCGATTCGCCCCCCTGGCCCTTGGAGAATTCATTCCGGATGGTTCGCGAGGCCAGATACTTGGCCGTGGCCCGCGCGATCGCCTTGGCCGTGATGCGCCCGATGCGGTCTTCGAGGTTTTTCTTCGCGATGGCCGTAATGTCTTCGGCCAGGAAGGCCCGCCCAGAAACGGCGCCGCCCGAAGCGGCCGCCCCGTCTTCCGGGACGAGGTGCACCTCGGCCGTGCGGACCCTGTCGGGCAGGGGCACGAATTTCGGAAGGGCCACGCGGAGAATGTAGGTCCCGCCCCTTCCGTCGGGGACCGGCGCGGTGATGAAGGTGTCTTCCTTGACGGGGGACCGCCCCGTGTAACTGATGAAAATCAGCTCCGACCGGCTTTGCAGCTCCTTTTCGGTGATCCATCGCGTATCCGGAAACTGCCGGAGGTAGTCCTGGTGTTCCTCCGTGAACCCCAGGGCCGCGCTCGTCCTCAGGAGATCGGCCGGAAGCGGCGGAGGCATCGGCGTGGCGTAGTTCTTGCGGTAATCGCCGTAGGCCTCATAGGCCTTGCGGTAGGAGATAAACGCGTCGTTCACCTCGCCCTTCGCCTCGTAGAGGATGCCGCTCAGGTACTGGGCCAGCGCGTCCCGCTTGTAGACATTCTTTTTCTCGTACGCGTCGTTGAAGAGGTCGAGTTTGTGGTCCACCTTCCGGGCCTCGACCAGGGCGTCGTCCCATTGACCGAGATAAACGTAATTGAGGGCCGCGATCACGTTGATCATGACCTTCTCGAAATCCTCCCCTTCGTACGGGAGGGCGTTGTCGTTGGTCAGCATCGCCCCGCCCTCGCCCGTGACGCTCTTGGTGTAGAGCTGGTCGATCCGGTCCTCGGCCTGGGCCAGGAACCGGTTGCTCTCGGCATACTGACCGGCCAGATGCAGCATCATGCCGCGATCGAAATAATAGAGGACGGCATTGCGCTCGCCGTAGCCGGGTTTGTATTTCACGATCACGGCGTCGGCCTCGGCGTACTGCTGCCGGGACAGGAGGTTGTCCACCTGGACGTATTGCTGCACCGGCGGCCCGCACCCCGACAGCGCCGTCAGGCCCCACAGGCAGGCGGCCGCGGCCAACGTCGACCCGAAGCTCCGACGGATGAAATCGCCCATGGATGCGGCTTTCAACGGAGGGTTGGATCAGAACCCGAGACGGCTCTTCTCGACGATCTTCTTGATTTTTTTCTGTCCGGACCAAACCAGCAGGTTTTTCTCGACGTCGAAGAGCTGCAGGTCGATCTGGTAGTAGACCGCCTTCACCCCGCCGGCCTCGTCCAGAATCGAATTGATCGTCCCCTTGAGCATGTAGTCGGCGCCGATCTCTTTCCCGAGGCCTTTGGCGGTCTCCTGGGAGGCCTGGGATTGCTGCTCCTGACGTTCTTCGCGCACCTCTTCACGCTCGGACTTGGACGCGACGAACTGGACCCGGCCGTCGTTGGTCAGGGCGCGCTGCAAATCTTCGGTAAAGGTCTGGACGTTGATGTGCTCGCTGCTCCGATTCGTGACGGTTCCGACGATCACGGTCGGCGCCTTGCCGCCGTGCTCCTTGGAAAACCGGTCGAGCCACGGCCGGGACAACACATCCTTGATCATCTCATCCGATACCAGGCGGGAGTCGGTGTCGTTCCATCGTCCGGACAGATCGGTCGTCGTGTCGGCGCCGACCCGCTCCACCTTGGTCGTCGCGCAGCCGACGAGGACGGTTGACAACAGGACAAACAGAACTGCAATAGGACGCATAGTTTTTCTCCTTTGCTTACCGAAATTTTTTATGCATCTCTTCCATCAGGTCTTCCATTTCCTTCATTTGGTCCGCGATCAGCCGGTCCAGGTCGTAGGGCCTCTTCTCGGTCAGGACCTTGGGCGCCGGCTTTTCATCCTTCGCGGGAGGTGTCGCCCCGGGCGGCGGGCTCGCCGCTTCCCCCGCCGGCTTCCGGACCGGCGTGACCGGCTTTTCCATGACCGGAGGAGACGACGGAGCCGGCGTTCCGGCACTCTCGACGGCCCGGGGCGGCGTCCCGGACGATTCCCCCGGAGGTTTTGAACCGGAGGCGTACGCGACGCTCACGCCCTGCGAGGCCAGCCAGTGTTGCGCGACGCTCGACTTGAGGGCGAAATTGATCGAGGTGATCGTCAACCCGTCCGCCGCTTTCCGGGAGATCATCGTATTGACCCCCACCATGGCCCCGGCTCCGTCGAGCAGCGGCCCTCCGGAGTTGCCGCGGTTCAGGCTGGTTTCGGTCTGAAAGATATCCTTCCCCTTCACCCCGTTGAAATCCTCCATCTCGGCGCTGATCGTGCCGGTCGTCAAGGTCCACAGCCCGCCGGTTTCCGGATGTCCGATCGCCACCACGGGGTCCCCGATCGACACGTCGTCCGGATTCCCGAGGGGCACCACGGTCAGCCCGGCCGGCGGGTTTTCCATCCGGAGCAGGGCCATGTCCAGCGACGCGTCGTAGGCCACCAGCTTCGCCTCGACGCGGCGGGCCAGGTCCCTGTCCATGTTCCCGGTCACGCGATCCGGTTTTAAGAACAGGCTCAAGCGCCGGTACGGTCGGCCCGTCTCCTTGTTGATCACGACGTGGGCGTTGGTGATCACCAGCCCGTCGGCCCGAAGGATCGAGCCCGTTCCGCCCATCCCCATCCGGCCGTCGTCGCTCGCGAGGATCAGAACCACCCCCGGCCCGACGCTTTCATAGATCTCCTTGGGGGTATAGGCCCCGGCCGCACGCGCGGAAAATCCTGCGGCCGCGAGAAGCAGGACACCGATGGCGACTCGATGATTGCGTTTCATGGTCGTTCGTCCTCCGGGGGATTACTGGCCCCGTTTTTGTTCTTCGGCCGCCAGGCTGTCGAAGGATTTCTCGGCGTTTTGTTTCACATAATCCCTTACGGCCGAGTTCAATTCCTTGATCTTATCCAGGCTGTTCTTGAAATTTTCCAGATCCAGACGGGCCAGGGAGTAGAACGTCCCGTCGGAGGGATCGCTCCAGTGATCGATGATCATCACCCCGTTCAGGGTCGCGGACGAGAAGGTCTTGATCGCCTGCTCGACATACTGCTCTTCGCTCGTCGCCGACGCGTTGGTCACCGCCCCTCCGCCGGTCGTGGATGCGGTGTAATCCTTCATCAGGGACGCGGTGTAGGTTTCGAAGATCTTGGTGATTTCGGCCCGGGCCCGGTTCTCGGACGTGGTCTGCGCCAGCGGCCGGTTCCGCACGCCGGTCACGGCGCCGACCCCGTAGAAGACCTTGTTGCCCGAGTCTTTGAATGCGCCGCTGCCCTTGGTCACCCACTCCGGCGGTTGGGCGCCGGCCGGCTGGCGACCGGCGCAGCCCGTCATCAAAACCGGCACCAGCGCCGCCAGGACAAATCCGAGAACCATCGCCCTTGAACTCTTTTCTTTCATGGCTTCCTCCTTATGGATACCGTTGATCCGATAAAATGTCCCTTACAGTTTAACACATCAGAACACGTATTGAAGCGACAAAATTGGACCGGCGATGACATCATAATCCCGAAAACAAGAAAACCCGGTTTGACCGCAGGAAACTTTACCCGAGGGATAATTGATCCGGTGGTAGGCGAATCCCACCCCTCCCACCAAGGGCCAGCGGATGCCGGCATAGCTCAATCCCCCCTCGATCATGAACCCCTGGATCAGGGCCAGATTCAGGTACGCGGCCCAACGCTGGCTCGCCAAAGGGTAGCCCAGAAGAAGTCCGGGACCGACCTGGCCCAGCACATCCGTTTTCGTGCACCCGGCGCAATTCAAATCGGTCGTTTGCTGGTTCCGCATATAACCGATATAGGGGCTCACCCCCGTCAGGATCGTATATCCGATGGCGAGGTTCAGTTCGTTCATGTCCACCTTTGAAGTTTGAGAGAACAAAGGGTCTGAAAAAGAAGAGGGCTGCTCCGCGACGTCGAGGCTCACGGCCGATACCTGCGCACCGGCAAACCAATGTCCGAACGAAACGTTCAAGGCCGCCGCGGGCATCCAGGCCCCGTTGGATCGCGGGGCATCGACATGATTGGTTTTTAACCCCAGGGAAGTTTGGGACTCGAGTTTTAAAGTCCGCCGCAGCGAAACGAACTGCTCCTTGAGTCCCACAACAACGTTGATCTCCTCCGCCGCCGCCGGCGGGACCCAAACAACGACGAGGAGCGGGAGGGTCAAAAGCCAGGCAAGGCGGTTCGGCCCGCGGCGTCTTCCCATCGTTCAACCGACACTCCGCTTTCGGTGCGTGTCATGGGATGGGGCCTTTTTTTTTCCAGAGAGGAAGCGGTCCATTCGCCCTCGCGGTCGGAATCGAAACGTATCGGGGATCTCTCAGAACTATAAGGAGTTTCCCTGCGATTGTCAAACGATTCCATCCCCAAAAAGACCTTGCCAAGTTCCGGAGGTTTCTGCGATAATGAGGCCGTTTGCGAGGTAAATCATGGCACGATTAGGCGTAAACATCGATCACGTGGCCACCTTGCGCCAGGCGCGGGGCGGAAGCGAACCGGACCCGATCGCGGCCGCCGTGCTGGTGGAGCTGGCCGGCGCGGACGGCATCGTGGTCCATCTTCGCGAAGACCGCCGCCACATCAAGGACCGCGACCTGCACCTCCTGCGTGAAACGGTCCAAACGAAGCTGGACCTGGAGATGGCCCCGGTGGAGGAGATCGTCAAGGTCGCGCTGGACGTCAAACCCCACATGGTCACCTTCGTTCCGGAGCGGCGGGAAGAGCTCACGACCGAAGGGGGCCTCGACGTGGCCGGCCTCCGTGAATCGCTCCGCGGCACGGTCACCCTGCTGCACGACGCCGGCATCGGGGTGAGCCTCTTCATCGAACCGGACATGGATCAGGTCAAAGCCTCGCATAAGATCGGCGCGGATTACATCGAAATCCATACCGGTCGTTACGTGAATGCCCGGCTGCAAAAGGAACAGGACGCCCGATTCGAGGCGATCGAGCAGACCGCCAAGATGGCTTACAAGCTGGGAATGGGCGTCAATGCCGGCCACGGCCTCGACTACCGGAACATCAAACGCCTGCTTCCGATCCATGAAATCGTCGAGTACAACATCGGCCACAGCATCATCTCGCGGGCCGTGCTGGTCGGACTTCAACAGGCCGTGCGGGAAATGAAGGACGTGCTGAACAAAGGCTGATTCCCATTATCATCGGCATCGGTATAGATCTCGTGAAGAGCGCCCGCATCAGGGACGCCGTCCAAAAATGGGATAAGCGGTTCTTGAATCGAATCTTCACCCCCCTCGAACAGGAATACGCCTTCGCGCACAAGGTCCCCTATCTCCATCTGGCCGGGCGCTTCGCGGTGAAGGAAGCCGTGATGAAGGCCCTCGGAACCGGCTGGAGCGGCGGCATCCGGTGGACGGAGATCGGCGTCGTCAACGAATCCCCCGACGGACCCGAGGGCTCCGTCAAAACCTCCGGGACGGGCCGGCCGCGCGTGGAGGTGACCGGTCATGTCAAGAAGCTGGCGGACGAGCGCGGGGTCAAGGCGATCCAGGTCAGCATCAGCCACGACACCGACTACTCCATCGCCCAGGTGGTCCTGATCGGAGAAGATTCCTAGGAAACGGTCGCATGGGGCTGTGCCCCGCGGCTCCGGCGGCTTCCGTTTGACCCGGCTAAGGCTCGGCCGCTAAATTTTGCGAAGGTGAAACACCCAAAATTTGCCATACAGACTTGGCCGCGTCCTTCGCCAAGCCGGGTTACCCCAAACGTAAGCCGAGTCGCCGTTTGGGCCCAGCACCAAGCGACCGCCTAATAGGCGTCGCAGGACTTTATCCAGCGAGCAACGCGGGCGAGAGGGGGAGGCTCCATCCGGCTCGGCCGGTGGAGGGGGCGACGTGAGCCCCTACAAATAAGATGCATGTCGTCACTGCCCAAGAAATGAAATTATTGGATCGCCGGACGATCGAGGAGTTCCATGTCCCCGCGAGCGTCCTGATGGAAAACGCCGGGCTTCGGGTCGTGGAGGAAATCGAGGCCGCGTGGGGTCCCGTGAGCGGAAAGACCGTCGCCGTCGCGGCCGGCAAAGGAAACAACGGCGGCGACGGGTTGGTCGTCGCCCGGCATCTCCGGGAGCGCTCGGCCCGCGTCCAGGTCTTTCTGCTGGCCCCGCCGGAGCAATTGACCGGCGAAACACGGGCCAATCTCGAACGGTATCAGAAAATTTCGGGCCGGGCCCTCGTAATGAAGGAGGAAACGCTCGGCGACCTGAATCAAGCGCTGTCGCAAAGCGATCTCATCGTGGACGCGCTGTTCGGAACGGGGCTCTCAGCGCCGGTAACGGGTCTGGCCGCTCGGATGATCGAGGCGATCAACGCGTCGGGAAAACCGGTCGTCGCGGTGGACCTCCCGTCCGGGATCCACACCGACACCGGCCGGGTGATGGGGATCGCCGTGAAGGCCTCGGTCACGGTGACCTTCGCGCTTCCGAAACGCGGCCTGCTGCTCCCCCCCGGATCCGACCACGCCGGTCGGCTGCGAGTCGCGGACATCGGCATCCCGCCGGCGCTCGTCCGTCAACTCCCCGTCTCGGTCCAGTGGATGACCCCGGCCGAGGTTTCCGAGGGGCTCGCCCGACGGCCCCTGAGCGCGCACAAAGGGACCTTCGGCCACGTCCTCGTGGTCGCGGGCTCGGTCGGCAAAGGCGGCGCGGCCGCGATGACCAGCCTTTCCGCGCTCCGGGTCGGGGCCGGACTGGTGACGCTCGCGCTCCCGTCCGGGTTGGAGGGAACGTTGCCGGACCGCCCGCTCGAAATCATGACGCTTCCGCTTCCGCAGACCCCCGACCGGTCGCTTGGAAAGGGCGCGCTCGAGCCGCTGTTAAAATTCGCCCAGGATAAGTCGGTAGCGGCCGTCGGGCCGGGACTCTCCACGCATCCCGAGACGGCGCTGGTGGTCCACGGCCTGATCGCGCAACTCACGATCCCGATGGTGATCGACGCCGACGGCCTGAACGTCTTGGTCGGCCATCTGGAATTGCTGAAACAGGCCCGGGCCCCCCTGGTCCTGACGCCGCACCCCGGCGAGATGGCCCGACTGACCGGGACCAGCACCCATGCCGTTCAGGCCGACCGCCTCGGCGTGGCGGCCGATTTTGTGCAACGCCATCCCGTGACGCTGGTCTTGAAAGGGGCGGGAACGATCATCGCCGATCGAAGCGGGGTCCTGACCGTCAATTCGACAGGCAATCCCGGAATGGCGACGGCGGGAACCGGGGACGTATTGACCGGGATGATCGCCGGCCTGATCGCGCAGGGTCATCCACCCGACCAGGCCGCCCGTTTCGGGGTATACCTGCACGGGTTGGCCGGGGATCTGGCCGGGGCCGAGGTCGGCGAAGTCGGTTTCATCGCGGGAGACCTCATCCGGCGGATTCCGGCCGCAATCACGAAGGCGATGGGACCCGCATGAATAAATCGGCGGACAAGACAAAGAAGCGCCGCGATCTCCCATCCAAGAACGCCGGAAGGATCAGGCCGGTCTGGATCAGCCGATCGCCGGAGGAGACCCGGTCCTGCGGCGAGGCCCTCGGGCGGCGCTTGACCGGGGGCGAAATGATCGCCCTGGAGGGAAATCTCGGAGCCGGAAAAACGCACCTCATCCAGGGAATGGCCCGGGGCCTGGGGGTTACGGATCCGACGGTCACCAGCCCGACCTTCGTGTACCTCCATGAGTTCCGGGGGCGCCATCCCTTGGCTCACGTGGATCTCTTCCGGATCGAACGGGAAGCGGACCTGTTCGACCTGGGCCTGTTTGAATATCTGGACGGTCCATGGGTCGTGGCGATCGAGTGGGCCGACAAGGCCGGCGGGGCGCTTCCGGCCGAGCGCCTGACGATCCGTCTGACCCAACAGGATGAAACGACCCGGCGGATCGAGTTCGAGGCGACCGGGGAACGCTATCAAGCCCTGCTTTCGGCATTTACCCAGCGAGCAAGGCGAGCGAGAGGGGGAGGCTCTGGAGGCTTAGCCTCCGGAGGGGGCGACGCGAGCCCCTAGAATGGATGAAAGCAAAATGAATCCAGAAAAAGAATCCGTGAAAATTCTCCTGGATAATTTTCGCGCGTATATCCAGATGTACCGGGAATGGGGCTTGGAAGGGGTAAATGTGAAACTGCCGGACGCGGTTTCCGTAGGGGCGTACGGCCGTACGCCCCTACAAAAAAATGCGCCAGAAATCGGCCGGAATGATGTAGGGGCGACGCATGCGTCGCCCCTACCGACAGCCGTCCAACCCACAATCCATTCAAAGACCTCCCTCCTTTCCGCCCTTCGCGCCGAAATCGGCGACTGCACGCGGTGCAAGCTGCACACGGGCCGGAGGCAACTCGTCTTCGGAAGCGGAAATCCCGAGGCCGAGCTGATGTTCGTGGGCGAGGCCCCCGGCGAGGATGAAGACCGGCAGGGAGAACCCTTCGTGGGAAAGGCCGGGCAGCTCCTCACCCGCATCATCCGGGCGATGGGGCTCCCGCGCGAGGAGGTCTACATCGCGAACATCATCAAATGCCGCCCGCCCAAAAACCGCAACCCGGAGCCGGACGAGATCGAGACCTGCTCCCCGTTTCTTCGACGGCAGATCGAGACCATCCGGCCGAAGGTGATCTGCGCGCTGGGCAACTTCGCGGCCCAGACCCTCCTGGCCACCGGGCAGAAAATCTCGCAGCTTCGCGGACGGTTTCATGCGCTGCCCCCGTCGTTTTCCGACGGCGCGGCGGCGGGGATCAAGGTGATGCCGACCTTTCACCCGGCCTACCTGCTGCGGAATCCGGAAGACAAAAAGCGGGTCTGGGAGGACATGCAAATGATCATGCGAGAACTTAACCTGGCCGGACGGGTGGCCGGAGGCGGGGCGCCCCATCCGCCCGCAACGACACAGCCAGGGGATCTCCAGTGAGGTTTAACGGCGCACGGAGTAACCCAAAAGTAAGGACGGATGGGGCTGCCGCAGGACAGGACCCGTCCGAGAAAAGATTCAATTCGGAGGCCCAATGAAGCAACTGTGGGCGCCCTGGCGCATGCCCTATCTTAAAGAGACCCAACCCAAGGGATGCATCTTTTGCTCGAAGGTCCGCCAAAACGACGACCGTTCCAACCTGATCCTGCACCGCCGGCGGCATTCCTTCGTCATGATGAACCTCTATCCCTACAGCAACGGGCATCTCCTCGTCACGCCCTACCGCCACGTCGGCTCGATCGAGGACCTCGATCCGGCGACGCTCACGGACCTGATGCGGGGCGCGCAGGAGTCGCTCAAGGCGCTGCGGCGGGTTTTCAGGCCGGACGCCTTCAATCTCGGGGTGAACCAGGGCCGCGAGGCCGGGGCCGGAATCGAAGCGCACGTCCATCTCCATATCGTGCCCCGGTGGAACGGCGACACCAACTTCATGCCGGTGCTGAACGACACCCGGGTCATTCCCGAGCACCTGGAATCCAGCTACGACAAGCTGCGCCCCCTGTTTCCACCCGGGCGACGAAAGGCCAAGGTGAAGGGATGATCCGCCTCCTGATCTTCATCCTGATTCTGGTGGGGGCCTTCGCCTTCATGATCGAGAACACCGAGCAGACGGTTCAGATCCGGTATTTCATCGGGTATTCGACGGCGCCGATCCCGGTTTACCAGCTGGTCTCCGGCGCCTTCATCGTCGGAATGCTCCTGACCGGCGTCCTGATTTTTCCGGAATGGATCCGGATGCGCCTGGAGCTTCGCCGCCAACGCAAGGCCCTGGAGCGCATCGAGGTAGAGATGGGGCGCTACCGCCCCACGGCCCCCGATGCAAGCCCCGGTGACCGGGAGGCTGCGGGCGAGGGAGAAGAGACGTAGACGAGCAGGCCTGAACACCATGTCCGACCTCAGCCCCCTCATGAAGCAGTACCGCGAGACCAAGGCGCGATATCCCGACGCGATCCTGTTTTTCCGCGTGGGCGATTTCTACGAGATGTTTTTCGAGGACGCGGTCGCCGCGTCGAAAATCCTGGAGATCGCGCTCACCTCCCGCGACAAATCGAAGGAGGACTCGGTCCCCCTCTGCGGCATTCCCTACCACGCCGCCTCGACCTATATCGCCAAATTGATCCGGGCCGGAAGGAGCGTGGCGGTCTGCGACCAGGTGGAGGATCCCCGTCAGGCCAAGGGGCTGGTCCGTCGCGAGGTGGTGCGGGTCATCACGCCGGGGACCCTGATCGAGCCGGAGCTCCTCGCCTCCAACGAGAACAACTACCTGGCCTCCGTGTCCCTTTCCAAGGCGGGAAGCGGCCTGCCCGCCGCGGCGGGACTCGCCTTCGTCGACCTGTCGACCGGGGAGTTCAATCTGACCCAGTTCGACGGCCCGGGCGCGGAAGAAGAGCTTTTTTCCGAGCTGGCCCGCCTGGAGCCCAAAGAGATCCTGGTCTCCGAGTCCGACCGGCCCCGGTTTGAGACTTCGCTCGGCCGACGGACCCCGGCCCCGGCGACGACCCCGCGGCTCTGCGGGTTTGCGGATGGGGCCTTCGAGCCCGGCCGGGCGCGTCGGGCCCTTCTGGACCATTTCCGTCTCCAGTCTCTGGCGGGGTTCGGCTGCGAGGAAATCCCGATCGCCGTCGCGGCCGCCGGCGCGCTGCTGCGCTACCTTCAGGAAACCCAGCTCACGGCCCTGGGACACCTCCACCCCTTGAAACGATACCGGAAGGCGGACCACCTCGTCCTGGACTCGACCGCGCAGCGGAATCTGGAGCTGACCCGGCGTCTGGTCGACGGCCGGCCGGAAGGCTCGCTGCTCTGGGCGCTGGACCGGACCCTCACCCCGATGGGGGCGCGCCGGCTCCGGAACTGGCTGCTCCGGCCGCTCCTGGACCTCGGGGAGATCCGGGCGCGGCAGGCCGCGATCGAAACGTTCCGGGTCGAGACGACGCGGCGAGATCGCCTTCGCTCGCATTTGAAGGACGTGGGCGACCTGGAACGGATCATCGGGCGGGTCTCGCTCGGCACCGCGCTGGCCCGCGATCTGGTCCAGCTTAAAAACTCGATCGAGCGGCTTCCCGCCGTTTACAAGGGCCTGGCGGAGGCGGGCTCCTCCGCCCCGGAGCCGGGCCCCCGGTCCATTCTGGAAACGATCCGCGCGGAGTGGGACGATCTGACCGACATCCATTCCCGCATCGGGCAGACGCTGGTCGACGCACCGCCGCCGGGGCTTCACGACGGCGGATTGATCCGGGACGGCGTCGATCCGGCCCTGGATGAACTGAACGGGATCGCCCGCGACGGAAAACGCTGGATCTCGGCGCTGGAGACGAAGGAGCGGGAACGGACCGGAATCGAGTCGCTCAAGGTCCGTTACAACCAGGTGTTCGGCTTCTATATCGAGGTGACGAAGACGCATCTCTCGCGCGTGCCGCCGGATTATCACCGAAAGCAGACCCTGGTCAACGCCGAACGATACATCACGCCCGAGCTCAAGGATCTGGAGACCAAGGTGCTCGGGGCGGAGGAACGGAGCCGGGTGCTTGAATTCGAGATCTTCGAGCGGCTCCGGACGGAGACGGCGGCGGCCGCGGCCCGGGTCCAGGCCATGGCCCGATCGGTGGGCCTGTTGGATGTGCTGTCCGCGCTGGCCGAGGTCGCGGCCACGGAAAATTACGTCAGGCCGGAGGTGGATGAAGGCGACGAGATCCGGATCATCGACGGACGGCATCCGATGCTGGAGCGGATGTTGCCGAGGGGGTCCCGCTTCATCCCGAACGACGCGATCATCGACGGGCGGGACAACCGTCTGCTGGTCATCACCGGTCCCAACATGGCGGGCAAGTCCACCTATATGCGGCAGGTGGCCCTGATCGTGATCCTCGCCCAGACGGGCTCCTTCGTGCCTGCGGGGGAGGCCCGGATCGGACGGGTCGACCGGATCTTCACCCGGATCGGCGCCTCGGACGACCTGATGGGGGGGCAGAGCACCTTCATGGTCGAGATGACCGAAACGGCCGCCATCCTTCACGAGGCGACCGCCCGCAGCCTGATCCTGCTGGACGAGATCGGGCGGGGAACCAGCACCTTCGACGGCCTCAGCATCGCCTGGGCGGTGGCGGAATACCTTCACCACCCGGCCCGATCGGGCGCGCGGACGCTGTTCGCCACGCATTACCATCAGCTCACCGAGCTGGCTTTGACTTTTTCCGGGATAAAGAATTACAATATCGCCGTCCGCGAATGGAACGACGAGATCATCTTCCTGCGGAAGATCGTGGCCGGGGGCACCGATCGCAGTTACGGGATCCAGGTGGCCCGCTTGGCCGGTCTGCCCCGGGACGTGATTCAACGCGCGATGGAAATCCTGGCCAACCTGGAAAACGGCGAGTTGAACGAGCTCGGGCAGCCCCGCCTGGCCTCGCATTTGAAGCGGCCGTCGGACCTCCCCGGCGCGGGGGCCGAGGTCCCGGGGGGCGATCAGTTCAACCTCTTTAACCCGGCGGCCCACCCCGTCGGGGGCGAAATTTTGCGGGAGCTCCGGAAAACGGAACCGGACCGTCTCACGCCGCTGGAGGCGCTCACCCTGCTGCACGAGCTGAAAAAGAAAGCCGAGGGCCCCCTTGAATAAGGTCGCCAAGGCCGGAGGGGAAAAGGCCCCGTCCGCGAACAACCGGGTCAACATCGCCATCATCGGCGGAGGCCGGGGAGGCCGGGCGCTCGTCGAGCTCCTGTTCAACGATCCCACCGTCCGGATCGTCGGCATCGCCGACCTCAACCGGAAGGCCCCGGGGATCCTTCTCGCCAAACGCCTGAGGATCCGGCATACCGCCGATTACCGGAAATTGCTGAAGCCCCATCCCGTCGACATCGTCATGGACGTGACCAAGAACCCCGCGATCGGACGGGACATCGCGAGCCTCGTTCCCGGCGCCGAGATCATCGGGGGGTACAGCGCCCGCTTGATGTGGCGAATGGTGGAGGCCCGGATCAAGAGCCGGGAGGAGATCGAACGCCTGCTGATCGAGTATCAGTCCCTCTACGATCTCGGCCTGAAGCTCACGGCCAGCGAAAACCCGGAGAAGCTTTATCAAACGATCGTGGATTACGCCACCAGCCTGACGAACACGCCGGCCGGAAGCCTCACCATTTTCGAGGAGAAACGGGGCGAGATGTCCCTCGCCGCCGTCAAAGGGGTCACGAGGCGGTTCTCGAACAAGACGCGATGGAAGGTCCGCCAGGGCGGGCTGACCAGCCACATCTTGAATCAGGACCAGCCGCTGGCGGTCCAGGACATCCGGCGGCACCCGAGGTTCGACAACCCCATCATGGTGCGGGAAGGCATCCGCTCCCTCATCGCCTCGCCGCTTAAAACCGAGGGGCGGATCGTGGGGATTCTCTACGTCGACGACTTCAAACCGCGCCAGTACACCACCCGCGAGATCTCGCTCCTGTCGCTCCTGTCCACTTTCGCCGCGATGGCGATCGAAAAGACGAAGCTGCTGGAGTCCACCCGCCAGCTGGCCATCACGGATGAATTGACCGGGCTTTACAACCACCGCCATTTCCGCCAGCAGCTGAACATCGAAACCAACCGGGCCGATCGCTACGGACGGTCGCTCTCCCTCATGATGATCGACATCGATTATTTCAAACACTACAACGACACCAACGGTCACCTGAAGGGCAATGAGGTGCTGAAGGAAGTGGGCCGGATCCTCAAAGAGACCAGCCGGGAGGTGGACATCGTCGCCCGTTACGGCGGGGAGGAGTTTGCGATCATCATGCCCGAAACAAAACGCCGCCGGGCCTTCGTCCTTTCCGAACGCCTCCGGAAACGGATCGCCTCTCACAAATTCGAAAACGGGCACAAGCAGCCTAACAAGAAACTGACCGTCAGCGTCGGCGCGGCCTCCTACCCGGAGAGCGCGGCAACGGCCTTCGATCTCATCGCGGAGGCCGACAAGGCGCTGTATGAGGCCAAGCGCGCCGGCCGAAATACCGTATGCGTATCCCGTCGGAAGGCCAAAACCTCCGACCGGCCGCCCCCGCATCGCTTGAGACAGGCGTAGGGAATCTACTCGGCGAGCAGGGCCTCGAAAGTCCGGCCGCCGGCGGACACGGGGCCCAGGACCGTCAGGGAAAGTTTCCGGGGATCGAGCAGTTGATCGCTCAAGCGCCGGACCTGCCGTCGTGAAACCCGGTTGATCTCGCGCAGCGTCTCATCCAGCGAAAAGTACCTTCCAAAGTAAATTTCGTCCTTGGCCAGGCGGCTCATCCGGCTGTTCGTGCTTTCCAGGCTGAGCAGGATGCCGCCCTTCATCTGATTGACGGCGCGCCGAAGCTCGCCCCGCTGCACACCCCGGTCCCGGAGCTTTCGAAGCTCCCGGATCGTCAGTCGAACCACCTCCCGGACGGCCTTCGGGCTGGACGCCGCGTAGACCGTCAACATCCCCGCGTCCTGAAATCCGGCGTGGTGGGAATAAATCGAATAGACCAGTCCCCGCTTCTCCCGGATCTCCTGAAACAGCCGCGAGCTCATTCCCCCGCCCAGGAGGACGCTCAGGGCGTAGATTCCGTAGCGGTCTCCATGGGCGATCGGAAGCCCCGGGACCCCCAGACACAGATGCGCCTGCTCGAGTTTTTTCGGCCGGACGAGGAGTCGGCCGACGGCCGAAGGCGCCCGGCGGGGTAGGGTCTTCTCAAGTCCGAGGTTTGAAATTTTGGAGGATGGACCGAAAGTCCGGAACAGCCGATTCAGCTGCTTAAACAGGGCGGGCCGGTTGAAGCGCCCGGCCGCCGAGATGACCGTCCGTTCCGGACGGTAATTCCGGTCCAGGAAGTTCCGGATCTGCCGACGGGTGACGGATCGAATGACCTTGACGTCGCCGAGGATCGGCCGGCCGATCGGGTTTCCGCTCCAGACGTTTTCGGTATGCAGATCGTAGATCAGGTCCTCGGGATCGTCCTCGACCATCTTGATTTCTTCCAGGACGACCCGCTTTTCCCGTTCGATCTCGACGGATGGGAAGACGGAGTGGCGGAACAGATCCGCGAGAAGATCCACCGCCCGGGGAAGGTGCTCGTCGATCACGTGGGCGTAAAACGCGGTGCTCTCCCGCGACGTGAAGGCGTTGAGCTCGCCGCCCAGGCCGTCCATCTCCTGGGCGATTTCCCGGGCCGAGCGGCGAACCGTGCCTTTGAAGAACATGTGCTCGACGACGTGGGCCAGACCGGCCTGCGCCTCCGTCTCGTCGCGGGAGCCGACCTCGACCCAGATCCCCACCGAGGCCGATTTCACCGAGGGGATCTCTTCCATGACGACGCGGATCCCGTTGTCCAGGACCTCTTTGTGAAACTGCCGGCCGGGCATTTATTGAAGGGGCTCGCGTCGCACGGGGGTTTATCCTTTTTGGCCTTCGGCCCCGGCTCTCAAAACCTCTTTGCGGCTCAGTCGGATCTTTCCCTGCTTGTCGACTTCCAAGACCTTCACCAGGATCTCGTCCCCCTCCTTGACCTCGTCCTGCACCCGGTTGACCCGGTGCTCCGCGAGTTGGGAGATGTGGACCAGGCCGTCGGTTCCCGGCAGGATCTCGACAAAGGCGCCGAAGTCCATGATCTTCACCACCTTGCCCTTGTAAATCTTGCCGACCTCGACCTCTTCCGTGATCTTTCCGATCATCTCCATCGCCAGCTTCGCGGCCTCGGCGTCCGCCGAGGCGATGAAAATGGTCCCGTCATCCTCGATGTCGATCTTCACGCCCGTTTTTTCGACGATGCCCCGGACGACCTTGCCGCCCGGTCCGATCACTTCGCCGATCCGCTCCTTCTTCACGTGCATCGTGAAGATCCGCGGGGCCAGCGAAGAGAGGTCGGGTCGCGGCGCCGAGATCGCCTGAAGCATCCGGTCCAGGATATGAAGCCGGCCGACGTGGGCCTGCTCCAGCGCCTCGCGGAGAAGCGCCTCGGTGATGCCCGGGATTTTCATGTCCATCTGCAGGGCCGTGACCCCCTGACGGGTTCCGGTCACCTTGAAGTCCATGTCGCCCAGATGATCCTCCAGCCCCAGGATGTCCGAGAGGATCACGGTCTGCGATCCTTCCTTGATCAGGCCCATGGCGATGCCGGCCACGGGGGACTTGATCTGCACCCCCGCGTCCATCAGGGCCAGCGTCCCGCCGCAGACCGTCGCCATCGACGAGGATCCGTTCGACTCCAGGATGTCCGAAACGATCCGGAGGGTGTAGGGAAACGCCTCCCGGCCGGGGATCACCGGCCGCAGGGCGCGTTCGGCCAGCGCCCCGTGTCCGATTTCCCGCCGGCCCGGACCCCGCATCGGCCGGGCCTCGCCCACCGAAAAGGGAGGAAAGTTGTAGTGCAGCATGAAGGTCTTCGTCGATTCGCCCTCGAGGGCGTCGATGCGCTGCTCGTCCTCGGACGTTCCCAGCGTCACGACGGCCAGGCTCTGCGTCTCCCCCCGCGTGAACAGGGCGGAACCGTGCGTGCGGGGCAGGATTCCCACCTCGCAGGTGATCGGCCGGATATCGGAGCTTCCGCGGCCGTCGGCGCGAAGGCCCTTGGTCAGGATCATCTGCCGGACGGCGTTGCGCTCCAGCTCGTGGAAGATCTCGGCGACCTCCCGTGAGCGGTCCGTCTCCGGCGTATTGATCTGGGCCTGGACCTCTTTCAGGACGGCGTCCAGCCGTTCCTGCCGGGCCGTCTTGTTGGGAATCAGCACGGCCTCGGCGATGGAGGCCGAACATTTGGACTGGACGGTCTCGAACAGCGCCGGGTCCGTCGTCTTCTGGACCGGCTCCCGTTTCGGCTTTCCGGCCAGCGCCTTCAACTTCAAAATGGCCTCGATGATTTTCCGGATCTCGGCGTGGGCGAGGGAGATGGCGTCGATCATCGTCTGCTCCGAAAGCTCGTTGGCGCCGCCCTCCACCATCATCACGGCCTCCGTCGTGCCGGCCACCACCAGATTCAGGTCGCTCGACTCGATCTCGGAAAAGGACGGATTGACGACGAAGCGGCCTTCGATCCGGCCCATCCGGACGGCCGCGACCGGGTCCTTGAGCGGGATGTCCGAAAGGGTCAGGGCCGCGGAGGCGGCGGTGATCGCGAGCACATCGGTCACGTTTCCCTGATCCGCCGACAGGACCGAGGCCGTCACCTGGGTGTCATAATAAAATCCCTTCGGAAAGAGCGGGCGCAGGGGCCGGTCGATCAAGCGGCCGGCCAGGATCTCCCGTTCGGCGGGACGGCCTTCGCGCTTGAAGAAGCCGCCGGGAATTTTCCCGGCCGCGTAGGCCTTTTCCTGAAAATCCACCGTGAGCGGAAGAAAATCCACCCCCGCCTTGACGACCTTGGAGGCCACCGCCGTGGCCAGCACGACCGTATCGCCGTACCGGGCCGTCACCGCGCCGTCGGCCAGCTTGGCCATGCGACCGGATTCCAAGGACAATATCTTATCCCTGACGTCTAATTCGACTTGATGAACCATGGAATACCCCCTTTGTGATTAACGATGTGATCGGTTCGCATACGGTTGGTCGTAACGAAAGCCCGCCGGGATCAATCCCTTCCGGGCCGCGACTCGGGGGCAGGAAGTAGGGAGGCATGCGCCACGGTCGGCCGAGGCACATCCCTTCCTATCTCCTTCTCCCAAGATCGGCTGTCACACTCCGATGGACGAGCTATTTACGAATGCCGAGCTTCTCGATGATCTGCTTGTAACGGTTCAGGTCTTCCCGCTGGAGATAATCCAGCAGTTTCCGACGCTGGCTGACCATCCGGAGCAGGCCGCGCCGGGAATGATGATCGTTCTTGTGACTCTTGAAATGATCCGCGAGCGAATTGATCTGGCTGCTGAGCAACGCGATCTGGACCTCCGGCGAACCGGTATCCTTCGGATGGCTCGCAAACTTCTTGATCACCTCGACTTTCTGTTCCTTTTCCAGCATGACCCTGTCTCCTTTCTTATCTTATCGGTAACCCGCGACCCCTTCCTCTTCCAAACGTTACGGATCCTCGACCGGCACCAACAATTTATCCAGCTTGAACAGATCTCCCTTGCGGTCCCGTTCCGTCCCGGCGTTTTCGGACCACCCCACCAGGGCCTCCGCCAAGGCGATCAAAACACCGGAAGCATTATACACTAAAACAGGCTGTCCTGTCTTGAATTCTTTTGGCAGCCGTCCCACCGCCTTTAGACCGATCGGGGCGCCGTGCATCAGCAAGCGGGCGCCGTGGCCCGTCACGCTCATGCTGGGAAAATCCTTCAAGACCGCGTGGGCCGGCAGGATCCGCTCCCGGATCCGGCCCGCCTTCACGTCCGCTTCCAGCGCCGGAAGGGTCAGGGCATCCTCGATCCGGAAAGGGCCCGAACGCGTGCGTTCAAGCCGGCGGAGGTGGGCCCCCGGGCCGAGCCGCTCGCCGATATCGGCGCACAGGGTCCGGACGTAGGTGCCCTTGGAGCAGGCCACCTCCATCGTGACGTCGACGCCTTCCATTTTCAACAGCTCGAGGCGGTGGATGACGACGGTCCTCGGCGGGCGATCGACCTCCCGGCCGGCCCGGGCCGCCTTGTACAGCGGCTGTCCGTCGACTTTCACGGCGGAATACATCGGCGGGATCTGCCGGATCGCCCCGTGAAACGAAACGAGGGCGTCCCGGACGCGACCTTCCGTCAGGCCTTCCGCCTCGCGGCGGGAAAGCACCTTCCCGGTGGCATCCTGGGTGTCCGTCGTCTCTCCGAGGCGCATCACGGCGCGGTATTCCTTGTCGGTCTCGGTCAAAAACCGGGCCAGTTTGGTGGCCTTTCCCAGGCAGATCGGGAGGACGCCGGTGGCCGCCGGGTCCAGCGTGCCGGTATGCCCGATTTTCTGGATTTTCAGCACGGACCGAAGACGGGCCACGACATCGTGGGAGGTCCAGCCCGCTTCCTTATTCACGTTCAAGAATCCGTCCATCCTCAGCACCCGATTCTACAAATACGATCACACATTTCGATTCTCACAGCGCGGAGCTTGTCTCCGCGCGGAGGTAAACTCCGCGCTGTATTTTTTTCAACAATGCGTCACCCTGATTATGAATTCAGGGCCCTCAGCCCGGGTCCTATAACGCCTGCTTCAACCGGTCGATCAGATAGCCCTGGAGATAATCCCGGGATTCCGCCAGCTCGAAACCGGCCGCGGCCGGATGCCCTCCGCCGCCGAACTGCCCGGCCAATCGCGCCAGATCGGTCTCGCAGGCGGGGGTCTTGCGGAGACTGATCCGGTGGTCTTCCAGATTATATAACAGGAATATCGAGGCCGGCTCCTCCCGATCCCCGCCGGGCGCCACGCTCTGACGAAGGCTGTCGGCCACCTCGCTGGTGTAGCCGTTGCAAATCACGGCCACGATCCTCACACCGTTTTCCAGGGTTCTTTCCAGGCGGGTCCGGTTCGCCAGGGCGACGCTGGCGGCCAATTCCCGGCTGGCGCGGCGATAGGCCTCCTCCATCCGGGGGGAATACCGGAGATCTCCATTGGTGCGGAGGAGTTCCCGGTAGGCGGCCGTCCCTCCCAGGGCGGCCACCGTCAACGCCAGTTCGCGGGAGCCCCGGCGCCGGTGCAGCCAACGGTCGTTATCATCCGCCAGGAGGACCACCGGTTCGAAGCGCTTCAACTCCGCGGGGGCCGGACCCAGAAGATCCTCCGCCGAGATCAGATAGTCATACAATAGCCGGGCGGCCGAGAACCGACGGCTGGCGACCCAGCCGGTCAGCCCGAGGGCCTGAATCTCCCGTTCTTCTTTCTCGACCGCGATCGAGTGGTGGTCGATCCAGAAAACCCTCCACCCCCGGCGGATGAGGTCTTTGAAAAGCGCCTCGGTCTTCGGCTTCTTCCAGGTTATATCCGCAATCCACAGGTCCTGGGGCTCTTTCGAATTCCGCGTCACCTCTTCGATCACCCGATCCACCTCGGAGGGATGGGTGAAGACCGGCCTCGCCCTTGGCTCCCCGTAGAAGCGTCCGATGCAGACCGCGGAGGTGATTCCATCCAGGCAGAACGGGCCGTGAGTGACGATGATCGCGGATCGATCAATCCGCCGACCGCCGCCCGGCTTTTCCTTCTCCGCCGAGAGGGTTCGCGAACCGGCCCGTTGGGCCGTCCGGGCCGACATCTTTTTAGGGGTCGCGGGACGGCTTTTCATGAAGGGGACTCTTTCACCTTTTCCATCAGCTTGAAAATCTTCGCGGCCTCTTCCGCCGTATGGTCTTCATGAAAACTCAGTTCCGGAACGAAGCGGAGCTTCAGCCTTCGACCCAACTCGCTGCGGATAAACGACCGGGCCTTTTCCAGGCCCTGGAAACTCCGGGCGGCATCCGGGCCCAGGACGCTGATAAAGACCTTGGCGTTCCGCAGATCCTCCGACACCTCCACCGACGTGACGGTGACGAATCCGACGCGGGGGTCCTTGACCTTGGTCATCAGGATGTCCGCGATCTCCATCCGGATCTGATCCCCGACCCGTTCCGAGCGTTTGTATTCGACCATGGCGGCCATCATCCCGTCATCGGTTCACAGCAGTTCCAAATGGGTGTTGATGATGTCCACCCGGGGCGTCCCGCGGATCGCCCCGATCACCTTGTCCAATACCTCGTTGACAAAATCCTTCCGGTTGCCCACGCAGGCCACCCCGATCACCGTCTTTTGCCAGAGATCCTGATCGCCCACCTCGGCGATCGAGACGTTGAAGCGTTGTCTCACACGGTCCTTGAGGCTCTTGAGAACCTGTCGTTTGTCTTTGAGCGAGCCGTTGTCCGGAAGAAACAACTCGATGGTGCAGACCCCGACGATCATGTGATATGCGGATGAGGTCAGAGTTTGGCGGCGATTTTATCGACCACAAAGGCCTCGATCACGTCCCCTACCTTGAGATCATTGTAATTCTCGATGCCGATCCCGCATTCGTAGCCGGCCTGGACCTCCCGCACATCGTCCTTGAAGCGTTTCAGGGAGGAGAGTTTGCCCGTGTAGACCACCACGCTGTCGCGCAGAAGACGGACGCCCGAGCCGGCCCTCGCGATCATTCCCTCGGTGACGTAGGCCCCGGCGATCGTCCCCACTTTCGAGATGTTGAAGACCTGACGCACTTCGCAGCGCCCCGTCACCCGCTCCTTGAGGGTCGGCTCCAGCAGTCCCTCCATCGCCGCCCGGATATCGCCGATCGCATTATAAATGATGTCGTAGGTGCGAACATCCACCTTCTCGCGCTCCGCCAGGGCGGCCGCCTTGGATTCCGGCCGCACATTGAACCCGATCACGATCGCGTTGGACGCGCTGGCCAGCAGGACGTCCGTCTCGGTGATCCCGCCCGCGCCGGTGTGGATGACATTGAGCTTCACGGCCGGCGTGCTCAGCTTGTTCAAGGACTCCAACAAGGCTTCCGCGGAGCCTTGAACGTCCGTCTTCAAGATCAGGTTCAGTTCCTTGACCGTGCCTTCCTTGATCTGGCTGTAAAGGTCTTCCAGGGTGACGCGGCGCTGCTGCGCGAGCTTGGCCGTCCGTTCCTTCTGCATGCGGTTGGCGGCGATCTCCCGGGCGACGCGCTCTTCCCGGACCGCCGCGAACGAATCCCCGGCCTGCGGCACGCCCGGCAGGCCGATCACCTCCACCGGTTGCGAAGGCCCGGCCGAATCGACCTTCTTCCCGACATCGTTGATCAGGGCCCGGACGCGCCCGTAGAAGCTCCCGGTGACAAAGGCGTCCCCCACGTTCAGCGTCCCCGACTGGACCAGGACCGTGGCCACCGGCCCGCGCCCCCGGTCCATCTTGGCCTCGATGACGATCCCCTTGGCCAGACGGCCCGGATCGGCCTTGAGCTCCAGCACGTCCGCCTGGAGCAGGATCATCTCAAGCAGGCTTTCCAGGTTCAGCCGTTTCTTGGCCGACACCTCCACAAAGATGGACTGTCCGCCCCAGGCCTCCGACAAAAGGTTGTGCTCGGCCAGGGCGTTTTTCACCCGCTCCGGATTCGCCTCGGGCTTGTCGATCTTGTTGATCGCCACGATGATCGGGACATTCGCCGCGCGGGCGTGGTTGATCGCCTCGATCGTCTGGGGCATGACCCCGTCGTCGGCCGCCACGACCAGCACCACGATGTCGGTCACCTTGGCCCCACGCGCCCGCATCGCGGTGAAGGCCTCGTGGCCCGGGGTGTCGAGGAAGGTCACGGTCCGGTCCCCCACCTTGACGGTGTAGGCGCCGATGTGCTGGGTGATCCCGCCCGCCTCGCCGGCCGCGACCTTGGTGGACCGTATCGCATCCAGAAGGGAGGTTTTCCCGTGGTCGACGTGACCCATGATCGTGACGACCGGAGGACGCGGCCGCAGATCGCCCTCCGCCGGGGCTTCCTCTTCCGACAACATGTCCTCCTCCGTCTGTCCGTGGACGACCTCGGCCTTCAAGCCGTGGCTTTCGGCGATCAGGACGCCGGCCGAAAGATCCATCGGCTGATTGATGGCCGCCATCGTCCCCATTTCCATGAGCTTGCGGATCACTTCCGTCGATTTCTGTCCGATCAACTCGGCGAACTCCTTCACCGTAAGCCCCTCGGAGAGCTTGATGATCTTCTTGCGCGGCTTGGTGATCTCGACGACGCCGGCCGGCGCCGACGATCTCTTATGCCGGTCCTCGCGATGCGTCGACGGACGGATATCCCGCCAACTGCTCAGTTCGACCTGATACTCTTCAAGGGGATTCTCCCGGCCCTTCTTCGCCTTCCGGACCTTCTTGCCGCGTTGCTTCAAGCGATCGGACAGCTCCTGCTTGGCCAACTCAAAGAGGTCGGTCTTGAGGAGCTTGTGCTTGACCGGGGCGGCCACGGAGGCGGGGCCCGCGGGCGACGGAGTGGCCGGACCCCCGGGAGGGGTTCCTTCCGCGACGGGCGGAGGGGCCGCTTCGGATAGGGAAGCCGCCTGGACCGACGGCTCGGCCGGTGGAACCCCCGCGGTCGGGGGTGCGGATACGCCCTGCAGATCCGACGGTGCCGACGGCGCATGGGGGGCCGAAACGGCCGCGACGGGCTCCGCCACCGGCTCCGCTTTCTTCTTGATGAGGATCCGCGTCTTTTTTTCAGGCTCGGGCGGAAGGACCGGCTCCGCTTTCTTGAGCTTGACGGTTTTGACCGCCGGCTTCGCCGTTTTTTGGGACGGGGCGGCCGCCTTGGCCGATTTCCCGGCCGCCGCGGGCTTCTGGGCATTGGTCTTGACCGGGGCCTCGGCCCCTTTCTTGGCCGGCTTGGCCGCCGGTGCCGCCTTTTTGTATTTTTCGAGAATTTTTTTGACGGCCGACTCTTCCACCGTCGCGGAGAGGCTGGAGGCCCGGCTGCCGAGGGCTTTCAACTCGGCCAATAAATCCTTCGTCGTGACTTTTATCTTTTTAGAGAGATCGGATACTTTCATATTTTTCCTGGTTGTGCCCGCCGGTTTGATCCGCGCAGCCGCAGCGGCCCGGTCGGGTTATTCGGACGGTTTCGCCGTCTCCTCCTCCACGGGTTGCTCCGCCTCGCCCGCAGACGGAGCGGAATCGGCCTTCTTTTCCTGGCCCTGGAGATGCCCCTGGGCCGCGGAGAGAATCCGCTCGGCGGTCTTCTCTCCGATCTTCGGAACCTCCATCAATTGTTCCTTCGTCGCCGCGGCGATCTTCTCGATCGAATCAAACCCGCCCGCCGTCAAGGCCTCCAACAATTTTTTTCCGATGCCCGGAAGGTCGGTCAGCCCTTCTTCTTTTTTCCCGCCCTCGGATCCCGCCGCCGGGAGACCGGCGGCCGCGGCCCATTCGGCATCCCGCGCCTTCTGCCGGGCCTCGGCCTCGGCCTGCGCCCGGTGCTCTTGAGCGATCGCCTCCTCAATCTCCTCGGCGCGCTCCTGGGCCCGCTCCTTTTCATACTCGCTCTCGCCCATAATGTCAATCTTCCAGCCCGTCAGCTTGGCCGCCAGGCGGACATTCTGGCCGTTCTTCCCGATCGCCAGGGAGAGCTGGTGGTCCGAGACCACGACGAGCGCGGTCTTCTTCTCCTCGTCGGTCCCGACCTTCTCCACGGCGGCCGGGTTCAGCGCCTCCCCGATGAAGACGCGGGGGTCCGCGTTCCACGCGATGATGTCGATCTTTTCGCCGCGGAGCTCGCGCACCACGGCCTGAACGCGGGACCCCTTGACCCCCACGCAGGCCCCCACCGGGTCGACGGCCTGATCCTTGGAATGGACCGCGATCTTGGTCCGGTCCCCGGGCTCGCGCACGATGCCCTTGATCTCGACGATCTTCTCGGCCACCTCGGGCACTTCCAGTTTGAACAGCTCCGAGACGAAATTCGGATGAGTCCGGGACAGGATGATCTGCGGCCCCTTGGCGGATTTCTTGACCTCCAGCAGCAGCGCCCGGATCCGGTCGCCGCGACGGTAATTTTCGCGCGGGGCCTGCTCCGAGACCGGCAGCAGCGCCTCGGTCTTGCCCACCTCGACGATGTAATTCCGCCGCTCGTGCCCCAGGACGATGCCGTTGACCATTTCCCCCTGGCGTCCGGCGTACTCCTTGTAAACCGCCTCCCACTCCGCCTCGCGGACCCGCTGGAAGATGATCTGCTTGGCCGTCTGCGCGGCGATGCGGCCGAAGTCGCCCGTCTCGAGCAACAGGCCGATCTCGTCGCCTAATTCGGCGCCGGCATCCACGTTCTTGGCCTCCTCCAGGGAGACTTCCGCCTTGGGATTCTCGACCGTCTCGACGACCTTCCGGAGCGAGACTACCTCGATCTCCCCGGTCTGACGGTCGAGCCGCACCTGGACGTTTTCGTTGGCGCCGTAGCGTTTCTTCGCGGCGGTCTGGACCGCCATCTCGACGGCGCTCGCGATCTTCTGGCTGTCGATGCCCTTTTCCCGGCCGATCTGCTCGATCACGGCCAATAATTCACGATTCATGAAAATCTTCCTCCGTTATTACGACAAACGACGATATTAGTGTGATGCCCAGCGGGTGGCCGCAGGCGGGGCGCCCCACCGAGCGCAGCCGGGGTCCCTACACCGGGCGGGGTGGCGAGCACGGTGGGGCTGCCGAAGGACAGGACCCGCCGGCAAAAAATGATTAAGATAGCTTGTATTATTATCAGTAATTCCGTACGCATTTCTTCCTTTTTCTTCACCACTCCACTTCAAGCCGCGCCTGGGCGATATCCGCCAGGCTGACCTGGATGGGTTCCCCCTCTTCGGGCTGAACCTCGACGCGTTCATCCAGAAGACCCTTCAAGCGGCCGATGACGACCCACGCCCCGTCCCGCGGCTGTGTCAGCTTGAGCCGGACCAGCTTTCCCACGGACTGCCGGTAGTCCTCGGCCTTTCGCAACGGCCGGTCCAGCCCCGGCGAGGACACTTCCAGAAGATAGGCGTTGGGAATGGGATCGGCCGCGTCCAGCGCATGGCCGACGTAGCGGCTCACCTGCTCGCAGTCGTCGACATTCACGCCGCCGGGCTTGTCGATGTAAATCCGCAGATGGCCCCGGTGCCCGTGGCCGGACAGCTCAAGATCGACGAGTTCCAGACCCATGGAACTCAGGATGGGAACCACAACCTCCCGGATTCGCTCGATGATCGTTTGAGTATCCTGGGCCATCGCCTATCGCGCCAAATGAAAAAAGTGGGCGGAACCGCACCCACTTTAGACTTTTATTTTATATCACACTGTTTTATAAAAAGCAAGAGCAAAGTCCAATTGTATCGCCAGGCACGGGACGACTCCGCACGGCAAGGATATGGAACCGGACGGGGCATCGGCCGCAGCCCTCCACAGGGTCAATTCTCCGTAGGGCCTGTTCGGAAAACTGAGCGGCCGAGCCCCGAGTCCGGTTCAATTTTTATCGCAAGCCGCCCGCCGGATGCCCGGGGTACGGCCTTTATCATTATATATAGTCATCCTCCGGTCACGGCGTCACCGTGATCGTCGTGGCGGTACACCGCGTGTTGTTGGTTTCATCCGACTCGGCCACGGTGTTATTCTTGTCCGCCTGAATACACACATAATAGATCCCCGGAGGCGTCGCCGCGGGAACCCTCACCACGGTCGATGCGGCGCTCGTGGCATTGATCGCCAGCGAGGCAATCGTCCGCGTCGTGGTCGAGGCAATGTCATCCCCGCCCCCATAAGCCGTGTCGCCCGAAAGATGAAACGCCACGACGGACAAGCCGGCTTTCGTGCCGCCTTGGTTCTTGATCGAATTGGAAACGGTAATGGTTCTTCCCGCCTTGACCGTCGTCGGCGTGGCAGATAGGGCGCTGACGACCAGATCCGCCTTCGGCAGCGTGACCGTAGCGACGCTGCATAGCGTGTTGTTCCCTTCATTTCCTCCTTCGTTCACTTGATTCAGTGAATCGGCCTTCGCGCATAGATAATAGGTGCCGCCCGGCGCATTGGAGGGAATCGCAAGACTGGTCGTCGCGGTATTCGAGGCCCCCGCGCCGAGCGATGTCACAACACGAATCGTGGAGATCACAATATCGTCCCCGTTCCCGTAGACGGGGTCGGTCGAAAGATGATAGGCGATCCGAAAAACCCCGCTTGAAACCACCCCTGAATTGCTCACCGTATCGCTCACCGACAGCGCCCCGCCTTGATTGGCGGTCGACGCATTGGGGGCAATATTCGTCATAATCAGATCAAGAGGAGGAACACCCGCAACGGTAAGCGTGGTGCTCCCGTTAATGCTGCCGGAGGTGGCCGTGATCGTGGTGGTGCCCGGGCCGATTCCGGTG
>DATKAN010000022.1 GCA_035498035.1 Nitrospiria bacterium | reverse complement strand
CTTTCGAGAAGTTCGTCGTAATCGGCAAAAAGATCTTTTAAGCGAACCCAGTCAGGGGCCTCCTCTTCGGGCGGGTTCTGTTCGAGGGCCGCCCGTACCTGTTGCGTCACAAACGCGGCCAGTCCCCGGACTTTCATGAGATGAGCGAAGTTTTTTTGAAGGGCGTATCGAACGGGCTTCTGAATGCGGTCGAGGATTATCTCGCGCGATTCGACGCTGTCCATGGTTGACACGAAGGTCAAGGTTAGAAGAGGCGCGTCCGGTTGCGCCTCCGGATGAACATCAGAAAATTCCTTGTCACACGACGGACATTATGGTAACATACCCAATTGGTTTCTGCAACCTTGACAACGAGGAACAAGCATCGTTAACAAGTATGATTGAGGAAAAGGAGAATCTCCGTGGCGTACGTTTGTGCAATCTGCGGGAAAGGAAAAACGATCGGTTTTAAGGTCAGTCATGCCCATAATAAAACCAAGCACCCCTTTTACCCGAACCTGAAATCCGTCAAGGCTGTCGTGAACGACACGACCCGACGGCTCAAAGTCTGCACCCGTTGCATTCGTTCCGGCTGGGTGAAGAAGGCCGTCTGATTGTAGGGGCTTGCGTCGCCCCCTCCACTGGCCAAGCCAGATGGAGCCTCCCCCTCCCGCTCGCCTTGCTCGCTGGGTCGATACCACAGGCAACGCGAGTGAAAGGACCGCACCGGTCAGGTTAAGAATCTATTTTGGTGAAACGATGATCGAGATTTTTGCCCTGTCAAAGCAAAACGGACTACGGAGGATTACGGAATCCGAGTCTTTACCCAGCCTGCTGAAGGACGAGACCGAATCGGTCTGGGTGGATCTGGAAGCCCCGACCGAGGAAGAAAACCAGATCCTTTCTTCCATCTTCAATTTTCATCCCCTCGCCATAGAAGATTGCATCGCGGAATCCCACCTTCCCAAACTGGATGATTTCGGCGACTATCTCTTCCTCGTGCTCCACGGAGCCCGTCGTGGAGACGTCTCCGGAACGTTCAAAACGGTCGAGCTTAATTTTTTTCTGGGCAAACGCTACCTGGTCACCTACCATCAGCAATTGTCCCGCAGCATCAACCGCACCAAAGAACGGTGCCTGAAAAATTCTCTCTCCATGTCCCGGGGAACGGATTTCCTGCTTTACGAGATTCTGGACGGTACGGTTGACAATTACTTTCCCATCTTAGATGACTTCGACGAAGTGGTGGATGAGCTCGAACGCGAGGTCACTGGATTTCCCAGCAAGGAAACCCTGAACCGGATATTCTCGCTGAAACGGGATGGGATGTCCCTTCGGCGGGTGACCAGTCCGCAACGGGAAATTCTCAACCGGTTGAGCCGCGATTCGTTCGCGGTGGTCAACAAACGGACGGCCATTTATTTCCGAGATGTTTATGACCACCTCGTGCGGATTAACGACCTGGCTGAATCGTACAAAGACCTTACGACCGGGCTCCTGGAGGCCTACATCTCCATGGTGTCGAACCGTTTGAACGAGGTCATAAAGGTGCTCACCGCGCTTACCGTCGTCTTTATGCCGCTCATGGTCATCCCCAGCATCTACGGCATGAACTTTAAGTACATGCCCGAATTGGAATGGCGCTACGGATACCCCGCGACGATCGGGGTGATGGTGGGCATTGTCGTCGTGATGCTGTGGTTCTTCCGCAGGAAAAAGTGGATTTAGAATAGGTTATCGTGGACAGAGTCCCCGGGTATCTATTCAGCGGGCAAAAGGCATCCCTAAAATAAATAACGGAAACCCACCGACAGCGTGTAATCCGGACTAGCCTGGGTCAACCCCATGCTCCATGCCGCAGTCAGTGCCTTGTTGGTATCCAAGTCATACAATAAACCGATGAGAGCCGACAAAGGATCCGCCGAGGTCTTGGCCGAAAGCCGTGAAGGCAGGTCCGATGATTTGGGATACGGGTTGGACTGGCCCGCCAATTCGCCCACCACGTGAAAATATTCGGCCGTCGTCAAATAGTCGATGGCGAGGCTGTAGGTCAGGACGTCGTTCAGATTGGTATTGGGTGGGTTACCGACGAAAATATATCCCAGGTTCACATGAACGGTCACCGGAAAAAATTCTTTTGATGCGATCGCGCGCAGACTGACGTCGGGCTCGCCGGTGCATTCCGGAGAGAGGGCCTTGTCCTTGTTGCAACTCGGAAACTTCACGGATAATTGTCCGGCGATCGAAACCGGATTCGCTTCCCGCCCTTTGATGAATCGAACCTTCACTTTGAGCGTGACATCCCCCACGCCGTCCTCGTCCCCCACGCCGTCTACATCCCCCGAGCCTTTCACCTTGCGAATCAGATACGGGACATCCACCGAGAAATCGAGGTTGTTGATCAGTCCGTAGGTCAGTTCCGCCTTCAGGTCATAAGTGGAGAGATTGCTTTTCCAGCGATCGAGTTGCAGGCTGACGTCCAGCCTCGATTTACCCCGGTCCACCGGAACGGCGGTCTCGGTATCGAGGTAGGGCAGAAGGGCCAAAGCCGGACGGGATGGCAGAAGAGCCAGCAATGTCATCAGTCCGAAAAGAAAGACACGCCAGGTCATCCTGCCCCTTTCGTCGATCGGATCGATCCGAATAAAAACTTGCCGCATTCTACTGGGTGCCGCGTCACAATGTCAAGGAGCTTGGGGGCGCTCGGGACCGAAACCGTCAGTTTTTCCCTCGCCATTTTTCCAAAAGCTCCGAAGCTTTTTCCTGGGCGGCAAGATCCTCCACACGAAATTCCGCCCGGGGCGTGTCATGCACAAGGTCCTCGGCCAGTTTCCGCGCCTCGGTCCTGGAGTCCTTGTTCCAATCCCAGAGCGCCTCGGCCAGGTAAAGCCGATTGGCGGAATTCCGAGGCTCGATCTGATAGGCCTTCCGAAGGAACTCGACGCCTTTTTTTGTGGAGGCCCAACCGGTAATGAAAGGAACATAGGGCGTTTGATGATGAAGACGTCCCAGGACGCGATAGCCTCCGCCCTGGGCGTATTCCGGATCCAGGATCGTCACCGCCGTCGCCAGGTCGCGGATTTTTCCCGCGGCCCCTTGTCGGACGGCCTGAAACTTTCCGTAAGCCAGGGCCCACATTCCCCAGTTGGCGGAGGACCAGAAAAAACAGCCGACGACATCGGGGGCCTTCTCAAAATGATGCGCCAACTCAACCGGGCCGGCTTTGTCGAGAGACTGGCCGGTTTTCCGGAAAGCTTCCGTGCGGATCAGCTGGAGCGCCTTTTCCCCGACGGCCTTGCCTTCGTCAAAAATCTTCTTCTTCACTTCGATGTCTTCCGTTGTGTACTCCCCCTTAAAGAAAAAAGCCCGCATCAACCGCCACCGAACGGCCAGGGAATCCGGGGAGGATGCCAAGGCCTGCCGATAAGCCGCAATCGCGAGATCGACCTCCTTGGAATCCGCCTTCGAACCCTGCGCGGTCTCGCCCCGAAGGTCCCAGTGACGGTCCCCTTCCTCGAACAACGATGAAACCGACGGCCCGGTGTCCTGGGAACAAACGGGGACGGTAAAAACCAGCATGGATACAAGGAGGAGAGAAAGGGTCTTTATCGACGGGTTTTGGAATATAGCCGGCAGACGGAACGCCTCCTCTATATATAAGGTAGGGGCACGGCAGGCCGTGCCCCGGATTATGGGGACCTTATAGTATGATTACTGGAGCGGGCGACGGGATTTGAACCCGCGACCAAGAGCTTGGGAAGCTCCTACGCTACCGCTGCGCTACGCCCGCATTAACGACAGTATGCTACAAACCACCCTCACTGTCAACCCGGTTTTCCCTTGCGTCGAAGACGGACGAAACGCGTCTTTCCAACGCGGGTTTTATAAATACGACCCTCCACCAATTCCCTGTCTTCCGATAAAACCTCTCCCTCCAGTTCGACTGCCCCCATCGCGATCAATCTTCGGGCCTCCCCCCGACTCTTAGCCAGCCCCTCGCTGGCCATCGCCGTGGCGACCGTGCCAAGTTCCGTCTCGAGAAGGGGGGCATCTTCCGGAAATTCGCCCCTTGAATGCTTTTTCTCGAAGGCTTCCGCCGCGTTTTTTGCCGCGTCCTGCGAGTGGTATCGCGTCACCAATTCTCCGGCCAAGCGCTTTTTGGCCTCCATCGGATGCATCGCCCGAATCGCGTCCAGGTCGTGGTCTGTTAACAGCTCATAATAGCGAAGCATGAGGACATCGCTGATCGACATAATCTTCCCGAACATCTCGGACGGCGTGTCTTCGAGTGCGATGTAATTCCCGTAGCTCTTGCTCATCTTCCGGACGCCGTCGGTTCCTTCGAGGAGGGGCAGCGTCATGACGACCTGCTCCTCCTGCCCGTACCGTCGCTGCAGGGTCCGGCCCATCAACAGATTGAATTTCTGATCCGTCCCGCCGAGCTCGACATCGGCCCGCAATTCGACCGAGTCGTATCCTTGAAGGAGCGGATAGTAGAATTCCAGAATGCTGATGTCCTTTTTTTCCTGAAACCGCTTGGTGAAATCGTCCCGCTCCAGCATTCGGGCGACCGTAACTTTGGATCCCAGCCGCGCGAACTCAATGGCGCTCATCCGGCCCAACCATTCGCTGTTGAACCGCACCCGCGTTCGTCCCCGATCCAGGATCTTGAAGACCTGCCGTTCGTAAGTTTTGGCATTCTCCCGGACGTCCTCCTCGGTCAGCGGCCTTCGGGTCTCGGTCACACCGGAAGGATCGCCGATCATGCCTGTAAAGTCTCCGATCAGGAAAGTGACTTCGTGTCCGAGATCCTGAAACTGTCGGAGTTTGTGCAGGAGAACCGTATGGCCTAAATGCAGATCCGGGGCGGTCGGATCAAACCCGGCCTTGACCCTCAGCGGCCGCTTGAGATCGAGTTTATTTATCAGCTCTTTCTCCTGGATCACTTCGACGACCCCGCGGAGAAGAAGCTTCGTCTGCTGCTCGGCCGGTTTCATGCGGAGGCCGGCCCGCCGGCGGGCGGGCTTTTTCGACGGGGGAGGTGGATCGCGGCTTCGTGAACATCCTCGGCCGCTTCCATCATCGCCTCCGCCAGGGTGGGATGGGCGTGGATCATCCCCGCGATGTCCGTCGCCTTGCCGCCCAGCCGCATCGCGATCGCGGCTTCGTGAACCAGGTCCGAGGCATGGGGACCCAGGATGTGGACGCCCAGGATCCGGTCGGTCTCCCGTTCCGTGATCACCTTCACGACGCCGACAATCTCATCCATGGTGTGGGCCCTTCCCAGAGCCCGGAAGGGATATCGTCCGACCCCGATCTCCAGTCCCAGTTCAACCGCCTCCCACTCCTTGAGACCCACCGTCCCGATCTCGGGCAGCGTGAAGATCCCCGCCGGGACCACGGCGTAGTCCATGAAATGACTTCCCGACTCGGCGGCGGCGTTGGCCGCGGCCACCTTCCCCTCCGCCGACGCCACATGGGCCAGCATGATCCTCCCGACCGCATCGCCGATGGCGAACACGCCGGGCGCTCGGGTTTCCATTCGCGGGTCGACGAGGATCTCCCCGCGTTTTCCGAGGACGACCCCGGCCTCCTCCAGTCCGAGGCCCTCCGTGTTCATCCTTCGTCCGATCGAAACCAGGGCCCGATCCCCCGCGATCGTCTGTCCGTCGCTTAGGGTCAGGACGACCTGCGTGGACTCGATCACCGCCTTGTCCACCCGCACGCCGAGACGAAGCTTGATCCCGCGCTTGTTCATCTCCCGCTGGACGAGGGATGAAATTTCCTCGTCCTCGGTAGCCAGGGGCCGGTTTTTCATCTCCACCATCGTCACGGAAACCCCCAGCGCCCGGTACAGGAATCCGAATTCGCACCCTTCGACGCCGGCCCCGACGATCAGAAGGTGCGAAGGAAGGACACGGGGCTCCAGCGCCTCCTCGCTGGTGATGACGCGTTCGCCGTCAAACGGAAAGATCGGGGGCATGATGGGTTTGGAACCGGTCGCCAGAATCACGCGGTCCGCTTCCATCCGTCGGGCCGTCCCGCCCGCCTCGATCACCTCGATCGCCCGCGGACCGATCATTCGACCGCGGCCTTTGATCAGGGCCACGCCCCAGCTCTTCAGCAGGGCATGAATCCCGCGGACCTGGGACTGGACAATCCGCTGTTTGCGTTCCAGCATGCGCGTGACGTCGTACGTCGGCTCGCTGATGACGCGCACGCCGAATTCCTCGGCGCGCCTGAGCCGTTCCACCACCTCGGCGTTGAAGATCAACGCCTTGCTGGGGATGCAGCCCTTGTTAAGGCAGGTGCCCCCCACCTCCTGTTCTTCAACGAGACTCACCCGCGCCCCGAGTTGGGCCGCGCGGATGGCGGCGACATAGCCGCCCGGGCCCGCCCCGATCACAGCAATCCGTGGGTTGACTCCCATCGCGGTTCATTCCGCCTTCGATTTGAGGTAGTCGCCGTATTGCCGGGCGTCCATGAGCCGCTTGGCTTCCGACGGATCCGACATCTGGATCTTGGCGATCCACCCCCGGCCGTAAGGATCCTTGTTCACCAACTCGGGTTTTTCCCGGAGTTCCTCGTTCACGACCAGAATCTTTCCGCTGACCGGGGTGTAAATCGGAGACGTGGTCTTGGTGGATTCCACCTCGCCGATTTCCTGTCCGGATTGAACCGTGGCGCCGACCTTTGGGAGTTCCAGATAAACGACGTCCCCCAAGGCGTCCTGTGCAAAATGCGTGATCCCCAATACCGCCGACTGATTTTCCAGGCGAAGCCATTCATGCTCGGTGTGATAACGTAATTCTTCGGGTATCATGTGTCCTCCGTTTGATAGGGGCTCTCGTCGTCGCCATGGTCCGTGGGGCTCCGGGCGGTCCGCCTCCGGCGGATCCTCCCACGCCCCGCGCTCGGACAGGCGAGGCCTGATCCTCGTTTCCTCCGCCGGCGGAGCGGCTCGACTGAGCTCGCCGAAGTCCTCCCCTTCTCGCTCACGGGGCCCGCTGGTGAATAATTCGTTAACCCGCCTTGAGGTCATCGCCCATCTTATCCGGGGCCCCCGCAACAAAAAACCAAATACTAAATTAGTGACGCCGTCTTGTCAAGGGAGTCTTCGGCGCTTCAGCGGCTTCGGAAAACAGGAGCCCCGCCCCCTGGAACTCGCCAATATGCGACACGGCCCATGGCGCTTGCGTCATGGGAATCAGGGCGATCACCCGCTTGGGATCGCCGATCAGGTCCACCATCCGATCCAGGACAAGCAACGGATTGTCGGTCCCGGAGTCGGTGGATACCGGGATCGCGAAATAGTCGATCCCGTGCATTTTTTCTTCCAGAACATCGATGCCCGATCGGGCCAAGGCCACCTGAGGCTGCGTGAGGGCCGAAACCGGCACAACGCGGACCCAATCCACCAGGGGATAGCGGTCCCGCACCGTCTTGATCACCTCGGCCAGGTGGCCGACGATTTGGCGGTTTTTCCAACCGGTCCATTTCCAGAACAACGGGGTTCCGGATATCTCCGGCGCGGAAATTTTTCGGCCGGACGGCCCCGCCGGCGCGATAAGCCGTTCGGGCTCCAGGCCTTCGCCAAAATCCAGATCAAAAGCAGCCCGGGCCTTCGGACTGAGACCCTCCCAAGGGCCGATCAGCGGATCCTCATCCATCACGAAGCCGTCCATGCCCGTGGCCGCCAGATCCAAATCGAATTGTTCCAGACGCTCCAGCGTCGAGGGATTGAAGAAATCCAGTGCATCCGTCGGAGTCAGCCGTTTTCGGACGGGGTCATAGCGGAGGTCGCGTTCCTGATCCGGAACCTTGAACCAAGGAAGATGCCGCACGGGAATACGAACCCAGACCTTGAATCCGCGCTGATGAGCCGCCCGCACCGCATCCGCCACCGTCTCACGGACCACGGCGGCTTGATTCGTTTTGAAATACACCCCGCCGGCCCCAAACCCCTGAATCACAACCACGCGGGCCCCTTCGATCGGGACGTCGGCAAGGACTTTTTCCCATCGGCCGCCCGTCTTTTCCGGATCGCCGGGCAGGGCCACGCCCACATACCGTCGGAAGGGTTTTTTCCCCCTTTGCCGTTGCAGAACCTCATCCAGAAAGTCGAGGCGCAACCCGGCTTCGTACCGGTGGGCGGATTTTGGGAAATTGTCGATGAAGGCCCGGTACTCCCTGGCCGCGCGTTCAAACTCATTGGCGGATTCGTAGGACTTCCCGATCATCCACTGAGCTTCCGCCAGCAACGGGGATCCTGGAAAGCGGAGGATCACGGCCTGAAACTGTCGGACAGCTTTACCATAGTCCTCCTGCTCGTAGGCCTTCATTCCCTCCTCGAACGCCTCGAGCTGAACGGACGGGATGGGGGGCGGGATAACGGCCGGCGGCCGTGGCGCCGCGCAGTCCGCGACGGCCAGACAAACGGTAAGACAGAAGCCCATCCGAACGAGACCAATTCTCGCCACGAATTTCTTCACCGATCAGGTATTTTTTTCCACCCGATTGGCCAACTCCACCACCGAGCGGGCCGATTCCAGGGCGGCGACGGGGCGACGCCCCAAGTCCGGAATCAAATAGAAGTTTTTGAGTGAGGTCAGGTAGTAGCAAGCCCCATCCCGCGACACCTTCCGGGGGGTTCGGATTTGCTCCGCCAGCTTGAGGGGAATCCGGGTTACGGCCTCCGTCTCGCCGAGGTCGTCCCCCAAAAAGGACAGGACCCCCTCGGAAAACGGCATCAGCCAGGTCAAATGAGCGGTGACTGCAGACACCAGGGTCTGCAGAACCTCCTGCCGCGGTCGATCGGTCTCCGGAAGATACCCGACGACCTGAAGCGCCCGCTGACCCTTGGGCGCGGCCCAATCTTCCTGAGGCGAATTCAATTGAAGGTATAAAAAATTATCGGACAGTGAAGGCCGCTGGTACGATCGAAGGAAGAGAAGATGTTCCTTCATGGGCAAGGGGACGGCCTTTCCGGCCAAACCGAAGTACAGTTTAAATTCCCTCTGAAAGGCCGACGGATCGGAAGCCGACGGCCAAGGAAGGTTCAGGATCACGCAGCTTCCTTGAACGGTCTGGCCGTCGACGGTCCGAATTCCATCCGTGGCCCGATGGCGAAGAACGATTTCGGCGGCCTGCTTCCGATAGACGACGTCCCCGTGATGTTCCTGAATCACCTTGACGAGCTGTTCGGCCAAACGGGGAATTCCGCCGCTGATCGTGATCATATCGCGTTGGAGAAGACCCAGCAGGTGGACCAGATCCAGGCCGCTGGCCTCCTCCACCGTCCTCCCGTTAAAAATGAGAAGGAGCAGCTCCAGTCCGCGCCGGATTTCCGGCGCCAGACGGTGCGGACGCAGAAAATCATCGGCGCGCTGCCGGCGGAGGGTCCGGACCGTGGAGGTGTACCGCATCCGTTCCCGGAATTCGTTGATCCAGTCCCTTCCCATGGACGGATTCGTCCGTTGGGCCTGGTGCATCCTCGGACGGATGATCTCCTCGCATCGTTCCATCTCGGACCAGAGCGACTTGAGTTCCTGGCCCTGGTCCGGGAACTCCCGGCGGAGTTCCCCGGCCATCTCGCCCGGCTCCGTGTAGCAATCGATACGGTGATCCGGTAGGACGATCTGCAGTTGCGGCTGGGTCTTGCGAAACAGATCGTTCTCGCGCTTGAGCAAGGAGAGCGAGAGACCCAATTCGGTCAGGAGACGGTCATACAGGCCGTCCCGCTCAAATCCCAGGAATAGAGTCGGTCCCTTGACAAAGGTGTATCCGTCTTTGGAGAGTCGAAAGGAGGCCCCGCCGGCCGTCGGCGCTTCCTCAAGGACAATGACCTGCTTGCCCCGTTTCGCCAGCAGGGCGGCGCAGAGGAGCCCTTCCAGGCCAGCGCCGATGACGATCACGTCGTAGCGTCTGGAGGTGTTCAGCATGATCCTTCAGGTCGCGGATGCATTCATCACTTTTTTTGGCGTGGTCCTCTCGCTCACGCTCCTGTGCAGATCTCCCCAGCCGGTGAAGCGAGCGAGAGGGGGAGGATTTCGGCGAGCTCAGTCGAGCCGCTCCCCAGGCGGAGGGGGCGACGCGAGCCCCTATAATTGAAGTTCGAGGCCGGGGAAGAAATATCCGATCTCGAATTGCGCCGACTCGCGGGAATCCGAGCCGTGAACCACATTATGCTCGATGTCGGTGCCGAATTCCCCGCGAATCGTTCCCTGGCCCGCCTCCTTCGGATCGGTCGCGCCCATGAGGTCGCGATGGCGTTTAATGACGTCCTCCCCTTCGAGGACCAGAACCACCATCGGTCCGCCGGCCATGAAGGTCGCCAGACTATCGAAGAACGGACGCTTCCGGTGGACGTAATAAAAACCTTCCGCCTGGGACTTCGCGATGCGGATCTTTTTCATCGCCACGATCTGGAATCCCTGGGCCTCGTACCGTTTTATGATTTCCCCGGTCAGCCGGCGCGAAACCGCATCCGGCTTGATAATGGCCAATGTTCGCTCAAGCACGCCTTTTCCCCTCTCCGCCGATACCGTTTCAACGATGACTAAAAACCGCCCTATTGTAATAAAACGGCCACGGAATTGCAACGGCTATTGCCGTCCGGACCCGGCAGTTGATTTGAGCCGAAGGCTGTGATAATTTTAAAACATGAAACGGACCGTCACCAAGAAAATCCGGGACTACCGGGAAGTGGTTCAGGCCGTCGACCGGGCGATTCGTGAGATCCCGACGCTGCGTGCGGTCGCCTTGGGCTCGGTACGGGCGGGAACGGAACAATACCCTGTTTATCATCTCTCGCTGAAAGGCGCAAAGACGGGCAATCCCACGTCGCGGCCGGTCTATATCGGGGGAGGGATTCACGGGGATGAGCCCGGAGGCGTCTGGGCCGTTCTGGAATTTCTGAAACGTTACAAATCCCTTCCGGTCCTGTACCAACGTTTCGAGTTCACCGTCCTGCCGTGTACGAACCCGTTCGGGTATGAACACGGCACCCGGGAAAACGCCGCGGGGATCGATCTGAACCGGCAGTTCAAGAATCCTTCCCCCCCGTCGGAAGTTCGGTATGTGAAAAATGCGGTCGGCGACCGACCCTTCCTTCTCGCCATGGAATTCCACGAAGACGTCGATACGCCGGGGTTCTATCTCTACGAATTGACGCAGGACGGCCACCCCTCGTGGGGTCGGGAGATGATCGCACGGATCGGCTCGAATTTCCCGATCAACCGCGGCGAAGAGATCGAGGGACTGCCGGCCGACGAAGGTCTGATCCACCGGGAGCTTGCGGATGACGATTTCCGGACGATGCTGGAGCGGCGGCCGGACTGGCCCCAGGCCTTCTACCATTTCGCCAACAGCACCCGGCGCTGCTACACCACCGAGACGCCGGTCCATCTGACGCCCGGGGAGCGCGCCGAGATCCATCTCACGGCGCTCGATTCGGCCCTCCAAAAATTATGGGAATCCTGAGGCCGGCCGAGCCGGTCAAGCTGCTGGTCGGAATGATCGCCGGAAGGCCGACCTTGTTTGAAGAAGTCCGCCCCTTTCTTACAGCCCGTTTCGGACCGGTCGATCTGGAAAGCCCCGTTTATCCCTGGACCCATACGGCCTATTACGAAAAAGAGTTGGGGGAGAACCTGAAACGCCAATTCTTTTTTTTCAAGCCGTCCATCCCGCCCGATACGCTTCCGGACATCAAACGGTTTACAAACGAGCTCGAGCAACGGTGGCTCCGGACAACGTCCGAAGGAAGCTTCCGGCGGATCAATCTCGATCCGGGGTATCTCGCCCCGTCGAAGATCGTCCTGGCGACGACCAAAGATTATGCCCACCGGATCTATCTCCGGGACGGGATTTACGCAGAAGTCACGCTCGTCTTTCAGGGAAAGAGTTTCACACCCCTCCCCCACACCTATCCGGACTTCCGGTCGGACGAGTACATCTCGTTCTTCAACGAGGCCCGTAAACGTCCCTGACGGCGATTCAAGCCCTTAAAGAATGATACTGCCAGCGTGCCACGCGAGCGAGAGGGGGAGGACTTCGGCGAGCTCAGTCGAGCCGCTCGGCCGGCCTGCACTCGGCGGTTTGCAGCCGACGTGTGGAGGGGGCGACGTGAGCCCCTACAATAGATGCCGTCCCCCGTCCACGCGGATGCACTCGCCCGTGACGAAGTCGGTCTCGATCAAAAAGACAACCGCCTTCGCGATCTCTTCGGGCCCTCCCCACCGACCCAAGGGGGTGGCCCGTTTGACCGCACGGCTCTCCCGGGCCGACAGATCAGGGGGCGGCAGGATCGGTCCCGGCGCGACCGCATTGACCAGGATCTCCGGCGCCAATTCCAGGGCCAGCGCCTGAGTCAGACCGATGACGCCCGCTTTCGAAACGTAGTACGGAAGATACGCCTTATACCGAGGCCGGCCGCTGGCCGCGATCCAATCCGAAAAATGAATGATGCGCCCCTGACCCCGCCGCTTCATCCACGGCGCGCACTGAAGTGAAAGAAGATAGGCGCTTTCCAGGTTCGCCGCCATGTTCTTTTCCAAGACGTTGGCATCGAGCGACGCAAGCGCCGCCCTTTCATAGATCGAGGCCAGGTTGACCAGGATATCCAGCCGGCCGAACGTCGCGGCCACCCTTTTGACCGCAGCGGCGAGATCGGCCGCCTTCGTCAGATCGGCCCGCACCGTCACCCCGCGGACCCCCAGGGCCTGAACTTTCTTCGCGGTCTCCTCGGCGCTGGACTTCGAGGAACGAAAGGTCATGGCCACATCGGCCCCGCGGCGGGCCAGCGCGATGGCGACGGCCTGACCGATCCTCGCCCCCCCTGTGATCAATGCGGCTTTACCTTCCGGATCCACCTAAGATGTCCTCCCCTAGAACGATCCCTATGCCTTCCAGCATTGCAACGATACTCAACCGCGCCCCAACGTGTCAAGGAACGAATGGGCCGCAATCCGACTGTCCCCGGTCGGGGGAACGACATCCCGACCCTAAAAGATAAAGGACTTCGCACGCGACATCTCGGACGGGCGGAGCGTAATCATCCAATTGAACTGCGTTCGATCGGGCAGACGCTGATAAGAAACCCCGATACCCAGACATTGGCCGACATATTCCATCCCGTAATCGTTTTCCGCGAAGACCCGGTCCTGGATGTCGTAGTACGTCTTGGCGGACAGGATGACTTTCCCGGGCAGATCGATCCGGATTTCCCCTGTGAGATAACGGATGAGCGGGGACGCCTGGCTGTACCAGAAGGCCGGATCCCCGGGAGCCAGGGCATTGAAAGGGTCCCCGTTGGGCGCGACCGCGCCCTCGCGCGTATAACGCTGTCCGAGGTCGATCGTCCAGGGATGAAGACCCTTGAGTTGGAGATCGGTGTTGAATGAGACCGTTTTCCGCTGATAGAGGTCATAAAAGGTGTCCACGTCCAGACTCGCTCCGGTCCACGGCCGGATAATGGACTCCGATCTCAAATTGGACAGCGGCCGCGACGGGCCGGGATCATTCTCAAGCCGTCGGGCGTGGATATCGTAGGTCTGCGTGAGCTTCCAGAAAATCAGTTCGCGCGCGGAGGTTTTTCCGGGATCGGAATGGTCCTCCAAGACCAACCGGTTCGTCAGGGAATAGGTCACATCGTTTTTTCGGGGCAACTGATCGATATCATCGAAGTGGGGCAAGCGGGTTTGATCCACAAAGGGGACGTAGTCGTAGACGGCGGCCGGCTCGATGTAATGAACGAGCTGACGGGGCCCCGAGGACTCAAAAGCCTTGTAGACCCGGGTGTTGGCTCCCAGATCGAGGACCTCGACCCCCCGCTGCGTCGGGGAATCCGATACGAGGTCGCGGCTGTACCAGGTTTCCCGGTAACCGGCGCGCGGGGTCAGGACCAGGCCGCCGAGATCGAGCCGCGTCCATACACGCGGAAAAACGTCGAGGCGTTGGGCCCGAATCAATCCGGCCGCAGGATCTTCATGTTCCCGCCAGAAATTGTCGGCCTTCGCATCCAAGCCCAGATACAAGGGCGAATCCCCCAGCCTGTATTCCTGTAATGAATAACCCAGTTCGGGAAGAACCTGGAGGGTGGTATTGCTTTCCGTGACGAGGTCCTTCGTCACCAGGGCCTTGAGATAAAGCTCTTGATTGTCCCACCGCCTAAAGATTACAAAGTTCGACTGAATGGTTGGCTGGGTCCGTTCCGATGTCGAAGTGCTGAGGTCCCGAAATTGATTGATGTCGCTGACCAGGTGAACATTCAACCGGGCCTGGAAATCGGGGGTGAACCGCTGGGTGTGCTGAAATTCCGTCTCGGTCCGGAGGTCGCCGGTGATATGATCGTTAAACACGGCGTAGTGCAACTCTCCCTCGGAAGTCCGGCTGAGCCGATAACGATACTCCAGGCCCAACCCGGTTCCCCGGATGCTTCGGTAGTCCAGCGTAAGTGTCATATCCTGGCTGGGACTGATCGCCCAGTAGAGATCCTGATCGACGATCAATCCGTCCGTGGTGTTGTAGCCGAACCGTGTCGGAAGGAAACCGCTCTGCCGCTCCGTGCCGGCCGGAAACATCAGATAGGGCGTGTACAGGACCGGGACGTCTTTGACGTAGAGGATCACATTATGAGCCACCAGCGTATGCCCCACATCCAGACGGGCGGTCTGTCCGCGGAATCGCCAGAGAGGGGCCTCTCGGTCTTGCGTGTCGCAGGAGGTCAGGGACCAGGCCTTCAAATCATAATGATTCTCTCCCGTTTTATCCATTTGGTCGGCATCGACATGATAATTATCCTTCTCGATAAACAATTTCCCGGGAAGGACCGTGCCCTTTTTGGTATTGAAATTGTAATCGAGCTCCTCCCCGGAAACGACGTCATCCCCGTCGCGCAGGACGGCATGTCCGGCGGCCTTGACCTGCCCGGTTCCGTGGTCCAGCGTGACATGATCGGCTTGAAGATGGACGCCCCCCCGTACCACGTTGACCGAGCCGTCCGCGATGTAGAAATCGGAATCCTTCAAATACTGGATCTGGTCGGCCGTGATCTCGATCGGTTCCTTGCTCTTTAGGATAGGATCGGAGGAAGGGGGAACCGTCTGGGGGGATTCCCCAAAGGTTGAGGAGGCTATCAGGAGGGCAATCCACAGCGCGGAGGCCGCGCCGATCCTTTGAAAATACCGATGCGGGTCGCAAGGCCGAGGCCCCAACAATCTACCCCCTCAGTGCCGTCGGTTGCGGCAACCCCTTCAGATACGATCGCGCCTCGCCCATCGTATAAAGAGACCCGGTGACGCAGATCAGATCGGCCGGCGTGGCCACGGACTGCGCATATCGCAAGGCCTCCTCCACGGGCTCCCGGGCCGTCGAACGGACCGAAAAGGAATCGACCCGCCGCTTCAGATCGGCCGTTGGTTCGGCCCGATCATAACCGGGCCGGGTCAACACCACCTCATCGGCCAACGGCACCAGTTCGGCCAGGATGCCGTCGATATCCTTATCGCGCATGATCCCCACTACCAGGACCAACCGCCCCGGCCGCGGGGGACGGGTCTCTTCCAAGAACACCCGAAGGACCCGCGCCCCGGCGGGATTGTGCGCCCCGTCCAGAAGCACGGGCGCGCCGGAGGGACTCGGGCGAATCATTTCCAAGCGCCCGTCCCAACGAACCGTCGAAAGACCCCGGCGAATCGCGGCTTCACCCGCCGAGAGGCCGTGGGACTCCAGCAATTCCAGGGCGCCCAAGGCGCAGGCGGCGTTCGATAATTGATGCTTCCCCATCAGCCCAAAGCTCAGATCGGGATACGACCCCCGGAGGCCCCGATACAGAAACCGCCGCGGCGATGATCCCTCCGTGCGGATCTCATGGCCCACCCGATAAAGCGGAGCCCCCTGTTCCCGGGAAACGGTGCGGATGACCTCCAAGGCTTCCGGACGATCCGCCGCGGTCACCACCGGAACGCCGGGCTTGACGATTCCGGCCTTCTCGAACGCGATCTGTTCAAGCGTGTTTCCCAAAAACGCCTGATGATCGAAGTCGACATTGGTGATGACGGTAACCAGCGGGCTCAACACATTGGTGGCATCATACCGCCCCCCCATTCCGACCTCCGCCGCCACCAGATCGACCGAGGACTCCGCAAAATAGAGAAACGCCATGGCCGTCGTGAATTCAAAGAAGGTCGCCGGGATATCCCCCGCCGCGGCGCGAACCCGTTCCGTCAACCGGGCCACCCGTTCCGGGGAGATCGGCTCGCCGTTGACCCGTATCCGCTCCGTGAAATCGATAAGATGGGGCGACGTGTAGAGCCCCGTCCGGTAACCGGCCGTCTGAAGGACGGTCGCGATCGCGGCCGCGGTCGATCCCTTACCGTTGGTCCCGGCGACATGGACGGACCGAAAACGCTCGTGGGGCTCCCCCAGCGCGGTCATCAGGCGCCGAATATTATCAAGCCCCAATTTGATGCCGTGCCATTGAAGACTGTAGAGATATTCGATGGCCTTTGGATAGGAAAGCGTCATGGCCTGTGGTCGATCCGGGCGTCGCTGTCACGCACTGTAAAAGGTCAGAAGCTTGGCCAGAGTTTGCTTCAGCTTTTTCCGTTCCAGAATCAGATCGATCATCCCGTGATCCAGTAGAAATTCGGATCGCTGGAATCCCTCGGGCAGCTGTTGTTTGATCGTCTGTTCGATCACGCGGGCGCCGGCAAATCCGATCAGGGCCTTGGGCTCCGCGATGATAATGTCGCCCAGCATCGCGAAGCTGGCCGTGACGCCGCCGAAGGTCGGGTCGGCCAGAATGGAAAAAAAGGGAACCCTGGCTTCAGCCAGTCGGGCCACCGCGGCGGAGGTCTTGGCCATCTGCATGAGCGATAGAATGCCTTCCTGCATCCGCGCGCCGCCGGAAGAACTGACGATGATCAGCGGCCAGCGGCGGGAGACCGCTTTTTCCGCCGCGCGCAGAATTTTTTCCCCCACAACCGAGCCCATGCTGCCGCCCATGTAGGAAAAGTTGAACAGCCCCAGAACCACCGGCAGATGATTGATCGTCCCCTCGCCGATCACCATCGCATCCCGTTGACGCGTCTTGTCCTGGGCCGTTTTAATCCGCTCCCGGTAGCGAACCGAATCCTTGAAATTCAGGGGATCCAGCGGCGAAAGGCCGGTGTCCCATTCCTTGAAACTCCCCTCGTCCAGCATCAGGGAGATCCGCTCGCCGATGGAAATGGGAAAATGATAATTGCATTTCGGACAGACCTTGGCGTTCTTCTCGATTTCCTTCCGGTAGACCACCTCTTTGCAACTGTCGCACTTGAGCCAAAGCCCTTCCGGAATCTTCAACCGTTTCCCTTCGGCCGACTTGTCTTTTTTAAACCAGGCCATCGCCCCTCCTCAAAACCGACGCCAGAATAGCATATTCTTAAAAGACGATCAAGAAAGGTCCGAACCCGGAAGGACGCGCCGCTTCATCGATCCGAGGATTCCGCGAAGCTTTAGGACGGTTTATGGGCCGGCAGGAACTGCCAACGGATGCCCAGGGAATAGTTCATGCCGCCCACATCCAGCGAATCGTCGAAGGGATCGGCGCTTTTCACCTTGGCCACGGCATACCGGGCCTCCAGGAACACCGAAAACCGTTTAATCAAGGGCGCCTCGATGCCGGCGAGGGCGTGCAGACCCAACACGTTCGAGGAAAGATGATCTTGAACGGTCCCGCTGACCTCGCGGGTAAAATGGTAAAAACCGATTCCGCCCCCCAGGTACCCCTCCAAGGGTTCCTCGGCCGGATTTTTTTGGGGTCGGAGGCGGATTGCGAAATGGTATTTCGGGGTCAGGAGGAGGTATTGCGTTGAAAATTGGAGGCTGCCGCAACAAACATTCTTGAAATCCGTTTCGCTTCGGTACTGGCCGGCCGTGACGGTCAGACTTTTTTCTCTTTCCCATCGCCAATCGTATTCCAATTCCCCGCTCAAGCCGGCCAGGTCGCCGGGGGAGACAAGGCCGGAATTGCTGTCGAAATAGTCGCTTGAATTATACCGATGGTAACCCACCTTTAAGGCCAAGGAATGCACCGGCTGGAACGGGGCGTCCACCCCGGCGGCCGCCGCCGTTTGGGGCCACAGAACGATCAGGGCCAGCAGTCCCGTCGCAGAGGTCATTCCGGAACCGCGTCCGATGATCGTCCGGCCCAAGGCCGGATGTTTTCCGAGTTTCCTCCTCAGAATCGGAAGGACGAGCGGCCAGAACAGGACAAGAAGAAACAGGAGACCCTGAACGGGCGATACCGTATCGGAATCGGATGCGCGGATGGCACCGATCGGAGAGCCGCATCCTCCGTGTCCCCCGATGAGACCCGATCCCTTCACCCGGCGCAACGCGCTGGAGGCGTTCAGCCTTCCGGACGAGGCCACGCGGCCCTTCAGGCCGTCGAGGGGATCGGCGGTCAGGAGGATCGCGGCCCGAACCTCCTCCGGCGTGAGCGATGGATCCTGGGACAGGAGCAGCCCGGCCGCGCCCGCGACGTGCGGCGCGGCCATGGAGGTTCCGGTCATGTAGGCGTGGACCGTCGTGATCGGCGTATTTAAACAGCTGATGACGTTCGTCAGTTTAACGACGGTCACCGGCGTGGTGGAATATACGCATTCCCCGGGCGCGCCGATATCGACACGGTTTTTGCCGTAATTGGAAATGGGGGACAGGCGATCATTGGCGTCGGTGGCCGCCACCGAGATCACGTTGGGGAGATTGAAGCTGGCCGGGTAGATCGGAAAGTCGTCGTTGTTCGTTCCGTCGTTCCCGGCCGCGGCCACGAAAAGGATCCCGGCGGTGCCGGCGGCGCGGATCGCGTCCTCTTCGGTCGAGGACAAACCGGGACCTCCGAAACTGGCATTGATGATGCTCGCGCCGTTGTTGATCGCGTAATCGATGGCCTGAATTTCATCCCCCACCGAACCGCAGCCGTTCGCATCGAGAATCTTCAACGGCATGATCTGCGCGTTCCACAGAACACCCGTAATTCCCGTGCCATTGTTCCCCCGGGCTGCAATAATCCCGGCCACATGGGTACCGTGTCCGAAATCATCCATCGGATCGTTGTTCCCGACCGGGTCGTCCTGCGTGCAGTTGCAGGCGCCGCTCGCATCCACTGTACAGGTCTGATTTCCGACGAAATTCCAACCGTGGAAATCATCCGTATAGCCGTTCCCGTCGTCGTCCTTTCCGTTTCCGGTGGATGGGGTGATGGGGTTTGTCCAGGTATCCCCGGCATTGGCCCAGATATTGGACGCGGTACTGGTCCTGAAATCCGTATGGGTATAATCCACCCCGCTGTCGATCACCGCGATCACCATCGAAGGGGAGCCGGTGGTGATGTCCCAGGCCAACGGCGCATCGATGTCGGCGCCCGGGCTGCCGTGGAAATTGGGGGTGGCATGGATGGCCTGGCCGGTGTTATGAAGACCCCACTGCTCATCCAACTGGACATCGTTGGGAAGGGTGTCCGAGGCCCGCCGGATGTAGTTCGGTTCGGCGTAGAGCACGTCCGGCTGGCCGCGGTAGGCCTTGAGGGCCTCTTCCACCGAGAGGCCGGACGGGAGGGAAAGGAGCCGGACCCCCGTGAGCTCCGATTTTCTTTTCACAAAGGTCTTCAACCGGGCGCCGACGCTCTCGATCGTCTCCGGCGGGGTTCCGGGTTTGAATTTCACAAGGATCTCGCCCGGGGTATACGCGGGCGAAGCGGCCGCGGAAGCGGCCGAGAAAATCAAAACGACCCACACAATCAACGCTCGCAAGGTATTGCGCTCCTCCTCCCGCCGATGGACATCCGCCTTCCTTGCGAAAAAAAACGTCCACCCTGCGGCGCGACAAGATGGACGCGATCGCAAGCCGCTTCCCTTCAGGGCCGGGGTTCGACCCAGATCTCCCCCCGGGGAGTGGTCTCTTTTTTCCAGAGGGGGACGATCGCCTTCAACTCATCGATGCACCACCGGCAGGCCCGGAAGGCCTCGGCCCGGTGCTCAGCGGCCGTCATGATTAAAACGATATTTCCGCCGATGGGAATTTCCCCGGTCCGGTGGATCATGCAGACCTCGATGATCGCAAATTTTTTCAAGGCCCGCCCCCGGATCTCGGCCAACGTTTTCTCGGCCAGACCGGCATAATGCTCATAGCTCAAGCGGGTGACCGGGCGGCCCTTGGAAAAATCACGGGCCGTGCCGACGAATACCGCAACCCCCCCGATTCTTGTCGAGACGGCCTTGAGTCGGCGCAGTTCCTCGTCCAAGGAAAAATCCCCCGGCTGGATCCGCGTCCAACGATTTTCGTCGGTGTCCGCGGCCTTGACGATCGCCGGCGCTTTTTTTTTAACGAGACCCCGATGACCCGCCTTGACCGGGCTTCCGCCGGAGAAGGGCGGCATCAGGCCGACCTCGTCTCCGTCCCGGATCACGGTTTCCTCGGTCGCCATCTCCCGGTTCACGGCCACGAGCACCTTTTCCCGCCCGATCCATTCCTTCAATCCGGGAATTTCGGACTCCAAAAGACTCCGCAGCCCCTTCAAGGACACCGGGCGGCTCAGCGTCAATTCGATTTCCGGACGACCCGCCAGGTCTTTGAGTTTCGCAAACAAACGGATCCTCACCATCCCCGACCCCCTACTTTCCGCCCTGCGATGGCCGTCGGTAGGTTCCCGATTTCCCCCCGGCTTTTTCAACCAGCATGATCTGTCCGAAACTCATTTCCCGGTCGACCGCCTTGCACATGTCGTAGATCGTCAGGGCCGCCGCGCACACCGCCGTCATCGCTTCCATCTCCACCCCGGTGGGACCGAAGGCCTTCACGACGGCCTCGATTCCGATGCTGCAGCGATTTTCGGAATCCGGATTCGGTTCTTCCTTGAAACGCATCTCCACGCCGGAAAGAAGCAAGGGATGACAAAGCGGGATAAGGCTCGGAACCTGCTTGGCCGCCATCACGCCGGCCACCTGGGCAACGGCCAGGACGTCGCCCTTGGCGATGCCTCCCTTCCGAACCAGTCTCAAGGTTTCCGGTTTTAAATAAACCTTGCCGACCGCCGTGGCGGTCCGCGCGGTCCGGGGCTTGCCCCCGACGTCCACCATCCGGGCGCGGCCGCTCTCGTCCAAATGACTCAAAGCCATCCGGCCCTTCCTTTCGCGGTTTTCTTCCCGGATTTTTTCTCGGCCGCCTTGGCCTCCTCCCAGAGCCGGTCCATCTCGGCCAACGGCATTTCGGATAACGGCGTCCGGGATATCCCGGCCTTCCTTTCGATATAACGGAATCGATTCATAAACCGACGGTTGGCCTTGCGCAACGATTCTTCCGGGTCGAGCTTTAAAAAACGGGCCAGATTCACCAGGGCAAAGAAGAGGTCTCCGAATTCGTGTCGAATCGGCCGGACCTGTCCCTCTTCAACGGCCTGTTCCAGTTCCTTCAACTCCTCGCGCACTTTATTCCAGACCGGTCTCAACTCCTTCCAATCAAACCCGACCCGGGAGGCGCGTGTCTGAAGCTGATAGGCCCTCATCAGCGCCGGCAGGGGCTTTGGAACCCCGTCCAATACCGACTTTCTTTTGCGGTGCCGCTTTTCCTTCTGTTTGAGCTCCTCCCATCGGGCCAGCACATCCTTGGCGGTCACCCGCCGACTTCCTCGACGGTCGGAAGGGGCCGAGCCGAAGACGTGCGGATGACGCCGGGTCATCTTGTCGATCGTGTAAGAGAGGACATCCTCGATCCCAAACTCGCCCCGTTCCCTGGCGATCTCGGAATGAAACAGGATCTGAAACAGGAGATCCCCCAATTCCTCCTTCAACAATTCAGGATTCTCTTCGTCGATCGCCTCCAGGACTTCGTAGGCCTCCTCGAGAAGAAAGGGCTTTAGGCTGTCCCTCGTCTGCTCCCGGTCCCACGGGCAGCCTTTCTTCCCCCGGAGCCTTTCCATCACGGCGACCAACTCGTAGAACCGCTTCGACACTTTAAACCCTTCCCCCCCACCGAATCCAGGGTTCATTATACCGGCTTTTCGTACAGATGCAAACCCGTTGTTTTCGCGTCCGCGCCTTGCAAACAAACCGGCTTTATGTTACGGTATTCTCGTCGGAATTTACGCTTTTTCTGGCCGTAAAGGAGTAGTGGATTGTATAAAAAGTCCATCGCCGCCCTGGTGGTCGTCATCCTGCTGGTCCTGTCGCTCCATCTTCTTTTGCGCGGCGGATTATTCTCGGAGCCGCTGACGCGTTTTGCGGAGTCGCAGATTCAGCGTCTGACCGGAACGCCCGTCACGGTGCGCCGCGTCACACTGGGCCTCCTCCCCGTCGCCGTGGTTTTAGACGGGGTCGTGCTGCCCGCTCCTGAAACGGGCCGTCCCCCCATCGCCGTCCAGCGAATCCGGGTTTGGATTTCTCCCTGGTCTCTTTTGACTCAAGTGACCTTTATTAAAAAAATCCGCCTGATCGGCCCGGAAATCGTCCTCCGAGTCGGACGCGATTCCGTCCTTCCGATCCATCCCAATCTTCCGAAGGGATCCCCGGATTCTCCCGGAGGCGGGTCCCAAAAATTAACCCTCGTCATCCGCCAGATTGAAGTTCAGGACGGCCGCCTTGAATTGCAAGGGCCCTCCGGCGAACCGTTTCTGAAACTGGCACAATGGGAAGGGACCGTCACCCCGGACCTCCTGATGGAAAACTTTCAGGTGATCCTTTCCGCAAAGGGCGTGTCGGTGGACCGCAACACCTTCCATAAGAAACTGGATTCCATGTCGGCCCGACTCAACATCCGGTCGAATTCTTTGGATATCCAAACCCTGGAGCTGGCCGACCCCACGTCCCACTACACCGTCAGCGGAACGGTCCAAAATCCGGCCCAACCGCGGCTCGCGCTCTCCGTGGATGCCGCCTTCCCGTTGAGCGACCTCAATCCCCTTCTTCCCGGGCGCTTCCCGATGACCGGCGCGGCTCGATTCACCGGGCATCTGGTCGGGCCCGGATCCGATCCCGCGGTCCGGGGCAACATCTCGATCTCAAACTGGGCCGTTTCTTCAAGATCCGTTGGCAACGCGAAAACCGTCATCCTTTATCAGGATCGCGTCTTCACATTGTCCGATCTCTCGGCCGACGTCTTCGGCGGAAATATATCCGGGGAGGCCCGCTTGTCCGTGGCCGGGCTCTCGGGGGACGGCGGTCCCCTCCCGTACAGGGTGTCGCTTCAATTCACCGGGTTAACTCCATCCGGATTTCTTCCCATTCTGGGCCTCGAATCCTATCCGGCCGCGCAACGGCTTGAAGGGGCCGTCGATCTGGAGGGACGGATCAAAGAGATGCATTTCGATCCGAAAGACATTTCCGGAAAGGGCCGGCTCCGCCTGACCAAATCGGAAGAAGGCCCGTCCGTCCCGCCTCCGGGAACAACCCCGTCCGGCCGGGAGACCGGAATGATGGGACTGCTGGCCCAGCTCCGCGAAGCTTCGACCGAATTTCGGATCGGTTCCGGGGACCTGTCTCTCGATAAAACGACCCTTCGCACGGGTCGGTCCTCCCTGACGGTCGAAGGATCGATTCGCGCCGATGGGTCGATCGCGCTTGAGGCGACGTTGGAAAGCGCCGACCTGTCCGAGCTGGCCATCCTGGCCGCCTCCCCTACCACCGTCGCCGCGGGCCAGGCGAGGGAAAGGGAAGGACCCCATCCGGCTTTGCCGGCGGAGGGGGCGACGCAAGCCCCTATGATAGAAGGAAGCCTCAAACTTTCCGGAAGTTTGACGGGAACACTGAAAGATCCTGTCTTCAAAGGGGACGGCCACCTGCGCAACGTGCGCTTACGAGGACGGCATTTTGAAGCGGCCGATTCGGATCTGATCTATCGGAACCGGACGATCCGATTCAAACGCGCCGTCGTTCAAGAGAATCAGGCCCGCTACGAGATCAAGGGGCTCGTTTCATTGGACCGGCCGGCGGAGGGCCCGTCGCACCCCTTCTTCGACCTGTCGGCTAAAATTCGTCAAGGCAATCCTCGCGAAGTCGTCTCCCTTTTTACAAAGGAAATGCCGATCGATGTTCCCGCGACGGGCGATCTCACCGTCAAGGGGACCCCGTCGCAATTCCGGCTCGAGGCCCGGTTTCAGGCCGGTTCCGGCTCGATCTACGGTCGGCCGATTGACAATGGAACCGTCACGCTGATTCTCAACCGCGACCGGATCGTCTTCAAGGAGGTCCGCGCCCGTCGGGGCGAAACCGAGCTGACCGGAAACGGTTCGATCGGATTTAATGGCGAATTTGAATTTTCGGCCGAAACCGCGCACGCCCGACTGGAGGATTTCCAGCCGGAGGTGAAAACCCTCGCGGTTTTCCGGGGGCCGCTGACCGGCCGGATCGCCGGCTCCGGTCCCTTCCTCAATCCCCGGATTGAAACCCAAATTTCTTTTTTGGACGTCGTCTATCAGAATCAGTCCCTGGGCCCCGGAAATCTTTCGGCCGAAATAAAGGACCATCGGTTATCGGCCGACTTTCAATTGTCCAGGGGGGTCAAGGGTTCCGCGGAAATGGAATGGGCGCCCGGCCATCCCTACCGGATCAATATTTCCCTCGACGATGCGGACCTGAAGCCGTGGTTCGGATCCGACGTTCCCAATCTGACGGCCTTGAACCGTTTCACGACCAGCGGAACCCTGATGGCCAGCGGCCAGATCGATCCGCCCGGAGGCGCGGGACCGGAAACGTTGAACGCGGCGGAGGCTACAATCCATTTGACCGCGCTGACGGTCGATGTGTCGAATTACGTCGTCACAAACGAGGGCGACATCCAGCTCGAACTCCGCCAGGGGAACGTATCGATCCAATCGTTCAAGCTCAAAGGCCCCGGGACCTCCTTGGCGGTATCCGGCGATCTGGCGCTGTTCAAAAGCTACAACTTTTTTATCAACGGGGAAGCCGACCTGGATCTGTTCCGGATTTTCACGAAGGAAATCACCTATGCGAAAGGATTCGCCTATCTGGCGCTTCAGATCACCGATCAGTGGGAGGATCCCAAAATCCGGGGCGGGTTGACCATCCATGACGGGGTGGTGAAGAGCGCCTCGCTGGGGCAGGCCCTCGACATGACCTCCGTGAATTTTGCATTCAACGAGCGCCAGGTGCTCCTCGAATCATTTGATGCGGAGTTTGGCGGCGGAAAACTTCAGGCAGCCGGCCGGATTGATCTGGTCCGTTTCGTTCCCTCGCGCTACTCCCTGAACCTGGAGATGACGGGCAGCCAGATCAGTCCCTTCAAGGGATTCTCGTCGGTGGTCGACGCATCCGTGTTCTTCCAAAGCGACACAAGGGTCCAGTCGCTTTCCGGAGAGGTTGAAATCCGCCGGGCCAATTACGAAAGGCGCTTGGACTGGCAGACCTGGGTCCTGGCCCTGGTCAGGCCCAATACGAAGGAATCCACGCCGCTGCCGTGGTGGCTCAAAGAGACGGCCCTGAACATTCAAATCCAGGGGAAGAACAATATTTGGGTCAAGAACAATCTGGCCAACCTGCCGCTGGAGATCGATCTGGTGCTCAAGGGTACCGTCGACCGCCCGAGCCTTCTGGGTCGAGTGGAGGCCAAGGGCGGATCGTTTTCGTTCCAACAAAATGAATTCAAGATCGTTTCAGGCACGGTCGATTTCATCAACCCGGAACAGATCCGACCCGTTGTGGACGTGCGGGCCACCACACGGGTGACGACCTACGACATCGAGCTGAGCCTGGTCGGGCCGGCCGACAAACTCGACCTCACGCTAACCTCCAACCCATCGGTATCGGATCAAAACGACATCCTCTGTTTGTTATCTTACCGTCGGCTTTGCAGGGACGTCGAGGCCGCTTCAAAAGGGAAGGGCCCTTCCGAGGCATCCTCGATCGCAGCCACGGCCGCGATCGAAAGTATCATCTCGGAGCAGGTCGAATCGTTGACGGGAATCGATCGCATCGTGGTAAACCCGTATTACTCTTCGAATAAATCGGGAAGCGTGCCCATGGTCTCGGTCTCCCAACAATTGCTGGAGGACAAACTGATTATGACGTACGCCATCCCGATGGACCCCTCCCAGGGACAGATCATTCAGTTGGAATATACCCTGAGTAAGACGGTCTCGATTCTCGGTCAACGGGACGAACTCGGCCATACGGGAGGAGATTTAAAATTACATTTCGAGTTCCGGTAAATCCTCAACAAGAAATGCTCGAAAGAGGGGGAGGGTCCATCCGGACTTCGGCGACTTCGATCGAGCCGCTTGACGGGTGGAGGGGGCGACCTGAGCCCCTATGATTCGAGGACGATTGCGGACACGGACGGGACAAACCGGGCGGGGACAACGAGATGGCTTTAGATTTTGGCATTGGTGTCTTTTGATCGGGGCCGTCGGAGCATGGCTTTCGGTCGTCCGCCCCGCGCCCGCCACCGCCCAATCCTTCGAGGGCCAGACGATTCTATCCCTGGAGGTCAATTCCAGAGTGGGCATGACGCTTGAGGCCCTCAGCCGGCTGACGGGAATCCATACCGGGATTCCCTACTCCAGCCGGATGATCCGACAGAGTTTGAATTCCCTGTACTCAACCGGGCTGTTCACCGATGTCGCGGTGGAAGTCAACCCCATCGAGGGGGGCGTGGCCGTCGTATATCAGTTCACGGAGAAGACCTTCCTGTCCGATCTTCAAATCAAGGGAAATCGTGTCTTTTGGACCCGAACCCTCAAGGAGGCGATGGGCCTTCAAATCGGCGAGGAATTCACGCAAGAACGATGGCGGGCCGCCATCGCCAATCTCCTGAATTTTCTCCAGCGCAAGGGATATTTTCGGGCCAAAATCGACAGCGACGTTTCTCAGACACCGGGAACGAACAAGGCCCAGGTGACGGTGCGGGTCAACGAGGGAACCCGCGCGAAAATTCGCGAGACAAAATTCGTCGGCGACACCGCGTATTCCAATTTCCAACTCTGGTTAAAGACCATCCGATCCACCGGCGGTGAATTTTACCAGGCCGATATTCTGGAAGAAGATTTGGCGCGTTTGCAGAGCTTCTATCATGCCAACGGCTATTTAAAATCCTCCGTCGGTCCCCCCGAAATCCAATACAAGGAGGCCACCGACGAGGTGACCATCACGGTCCCTATCGAAGCCGGAACAAGACTGAGGGTGCGGTTCGAGGGAAACGGTCCCTTCCCGGATAACCAGCTGACGCCCCTGCTGCTTTTCGAAGAGGAACACAGTTACGACGATCAGGTCTTTCGCGCGAGCGCGGACCGCCTGGAGGATTTTTATCGATCCAAGGGTTTTCCCTTTGTCAAGGTGGACTACACGCAACGGGAGCTTCCGAACGAAGGAACGATCGAGGCGGTCTTTGAAATCGACCCGGGAAATTTCGCCTGCCTCCGAACCGTCCTTTTCTTCGGAAACACCTTTTTTACGCCCCTTCAGCTCCAGAACCTCATCCAGACACGCCCCGGCAACACCCTCTTTTGCGGAACCGTGGTTCCCGACCGCCTGGACTCCGACGCCAAAATCCTCCTGGCGGGGTATCACGAACAGGGTTTCCAGGAAATTAAGGTCGAACCCCGGGTGGAATATAACGAGGCCAGGACAGTCGCCTATCTCATTTTCGCCATCGCCGAGGGTCCGCGAACGCTCATCACCGACATCCAATTCGAGGGCCAACAAGCCTTGGCCCCGGCCCAACTGCGGAAAACGATCCACCTTCGTCCGGGGCAGCCCTACAATGAGATTCCGGTCCGGAAAGATCTGGAAGAAATTCTGGCGCTCTATCACAAAAGCGGCTACGTCTATGCCCGTGTGGATCCCGAACTGGATTTTTCCAAGGATCGCACGCAGGTCGGGATCCGGTTCCGGATTTCGGAAAATCCGCAGGTTCGGATCGGGCGGATATTTTTGAGCGGAAACACCTATACCAAAGACAAGGTTATCCTCCGGGAACTCGATGTGAAACCGGGCGACCCGTATGACGAAAGCCGCATCCAGATTACTCGCCGGCGGATTATACAACTGGGCTACCTCGGCAACGTTCGTTTCGAACCCGTCACGCCCCTCAATCCCGAAACCAAGGATACGGTGAAGGACATGCGGCTGACCGTCCGGGAAAATCCCACGAGGACGCTGGATCTTGGAGTGGGCTATGCCGATGTGGAACATCTTCGAGGGTTTGCCCAGTGGACCCACCGGAACCTTTGGGGCACGGGCCAATCACTCAGTCTACGGGCCGAGGGCAGTTCCATCTCTCGCTCGGCTTCCGCCACCTATCTGGAGCCCTGGCTTCTCGGATATCAGCTGGAGGGTCGTCTGGTCGGCTATGAACAGACCCAGGAACGCCTCTCTTACACCCTGACGACGACCGGAGCGACCGCAGGGCTGGGAAAAAATCTGACTCCCACGGTCAAAGGCAGCCTTCAATACCAATTTGATGTCGATACTTACACGAATGGCGTTGAATTACTACCGGAGGATCAGCATACCACCATCGGCAGTCTGACCCCGGCCTTGTACTGGGATACCCGCGACAACCCCTTCAGTCCGACCACGGGATTCATCAACGGGGTGGCTTTTCAGGACGCCGCCACGAGTCTGGGGTCCGAGGTCCAGTTTATCAAAGCGACCGTCCAGTCCAGCTGGTACTATCCCCTCATGCGTTGGATGGTGGTCGCGGTTTCGGCCCGCGCGGGGGTCTCGAATCGTTTCGGGGTGACAAAAACGGAGTCCACATCGGGGGATTCCCAGTCCACCGGTCTGCTGCCCCCCAACGAACGGTTTTTCCTCGGCGGACGGACCAGCGTTCGCGGCTATCAACAAGACGAGCTGGGCATCATTCCGACACGGTGTCACAACGGAGAAAACTGCGCGACGATCATTCCCAACGACACCAATTCCGGGGTCGACTTCAGCGGCGGAAACGCCATGCTGCTGTTCAACGGCGAAATCCGGATTTTTTTGCCGGGCAACTTGGGCCTCGTGATCTTCAACGACCGGGGGAATGTCTTCCGTCTGTCGAGCCAGGTCGACATCAACCTGATCAAGTCGACCATCGGGGCGGGCCTATGGTACGGGACCCCGGCGGGGCCCTTGCGGCTCGATTACGGATATAAACTGAACCGTGAAAAAAACCTCTGCCCGGCCTGCCCCGTCGTGGTCAAGGAGAGCCCGGGTGAGTTTCACTTTACACTGGGATTCGCATTTTAGTCTGCGCGCATGAGCGAACCTGCAGCCAACAGGACCGGCCTCCTTCTGATCGCGGCACTCGGGCTGGCCGTCGTCCTTTTTACGGGGATGATTGCCTGGTCGCTCCTCTTCCCGACTCCGGAGGCCCGATCAACCGGATCCCTTCGAAAGGGGGCTCTTTCGAACCCCGGGCCCCTTCCCCCGGGGGACGAACCGCCGCTTTACGCCTCGACCAAACCGGAATCCCCGAAAGCGGGGGCGATCTCGGATCCCGATATCCTGACCGTCCAGCTCAACAACGAAGGTCTGGCCCATTACAACCGCGAGGAATATTCCGAGGCCGCCGACCTTTTCGCCAAGGCTTACGAACGGGCGCCCGAAAACCGGGCGATCCAGCGGAATCTCGCCCTAGCCAAAGGGAACATGGCCTGGAAGCAGCTCGACGGCCGGCGGTATCCGGACGCCCTGCAGAATTTCCAGGCCGCCATCCGGCTCGACGCCGATGAGCCGGACTTCTTCGTGGGCGAGGGGCTGGCCTATTACCGACTGAACGATCCCGATCGGGCCGTGGAAACCTTGAAACAAGCGATCCGCTTGGATCCGAAGGTGCCCAATGCGTATAAGATCATCGGTGACATCTACGATCAACGGGATGAAATCGAAATGGCGATCGGCTATTATGAAAAGGGGCTCGATCTGGACCCGTCCGATCAGGCCCTCCGTCAGCACCTGTCCCAGGTCCGCCGGGAAGCCAGGGTTCAGGGCAGTTTCCAACAACAGGCCTCCCTGGCCTTTACGGTCAAATTCGAGGGACGGGAGAGGGAGGAGGCGGCCCGGCAGGTTCTCAGCGATCTGGAAGGAGCCTATCGCGATCTCGGACAGGCCTTGTCGTATTATCCCGAGGAGCCCATCACGGTGATCCTCTATACCGACCAGCAGTTTCAGGATGTGACCCGCAGCGCTTCCTGGACCAAAGGGATCTACGATGGAAAGATCCGCGTCCCGATGGACGGCGCCGAGCAAAATCCGGATTTGCTCAGGAAGGTCCTGTATCATGAGTATACGCATGCCGTCGTCCACGGAATCAGCCGCGGCCTGGACATTCCGACATGGCTCAACGAGGGCCTGGCGGTTTATTTCGAGAGCGGGGGCGCTTCCCCCCGCGAGCAGCTCCTGGCCCGGCAAGTCCGGTCCGGAACGCCGCTCGTTCCGCTCTCGGCCCTGCACGGGAGCTTCCAGAGGCTGACCGACGCCCAGGCCTCGCTTGCCTACGCCGAAAGCTACGCGGCCGTCAAGGCGCTGGTGGACCGATACGGCCTGTTCCGTGTCGGACAGCTTTTGGAAGACCTCGGACGGCAGAAAAATTTCGCGGAGGCCTTTTCGGACCGGTTCATGATTTCCTATGAAGCGTTTCAGTCGGACTGGCAGGAAACCGTCGCGGGAGCGACCCCATGACCGGCGGTCGGAATCGAAAGGCGCTTCATTATTGCGCCGGCGTCCTGGCCGTCGTCCTTATTACCCTGGCCGGGACCCCCCGCCCTGCCGTCGCCGGCGAGGAGCGCATCGCCGGGTTGACCGCCTCCGTGATCGACAACGGAACCTTGACCGTGACGGCCGATCTGATCCGTTGGTACAACCGAAACCTTCAGGAGGACCTCAACAACGGAATTCCGAAGGATCTGTATTACTACATCCTCCTGAAAAAGCGCCAGCCTGGCTGGTTTGACGAGGAAGTCTTCTCCAAGACGATCAAGCACACCATCAAATACGATGTTCTAAAAAAGCAGTATTCGATCACGACCCGGACGGACGGGGAAATCACCCAGAAAACCGTCCAATCCTTTGAGGAAATGGCCCCATTGATCTCCCGGATCGATCATGTTAAAATTATAACGCCCGGACAACTGAAAACGCGACATACCTACTACGTCAGCGTCAAAGCCGAGATGCGCGCGACGAATGTCCCGTTCTACCTCGAATACATCCTCTTTTTCATCCCAGCGTTGGAACTGGATACTCCGTGGGCGGACTCGGCGCCCTTCTACTCGCTGGGGAGAACGCCGTAGCCGTACCGGATCTATGGGGAAGATTTCCGGCGAGCACGGCGAGCGAGAAGGGGGGCTTTATCCGGCTCGGCCGGCGAAAGCGAGGATCAGGCTTCGCCTGTCCGAGCGCGGGGTGTGGGGGCATCGGAGGAGCAAAGCCCGCACGGGCCCCCACTGATAATGGCGGCGACGCAAGCCCCTCGCATTTAGATGTTTTCTTAGCGAGCAAGGCGAGAGAGAGGGGGAGGCTCCATCCGGCTTGGCCGGGGGAGGGGGCGACGCAAGCCCCTCGCAATAGTCAAAGGAAAACTTTGTGACACCCGAATCACAGGCTTCAGACACGTCCTCGGACGAACAGCGAAAGCGCAGTCATGCGCGACCGGTTTGGATCACTCTCGGGTTTTTGAGTCTGACCGTGACCCTGACGGTGCTCTACTTCCGCGAGATCGAGACACCGTCCTTCTTTCCGGGCAACGTGCTGGTCCTGACCCTGCTCGAGCTGAACCTGATCCTCCTCGTCCTGCTGGGACTGTTGTCGTCGCGGAACCTGATCAAACATTATTTTGAACGCCGTCGGAAAACTCTCGGTGCGGGCTTTCGGGGGAAGCTCATCGCCGCCTTCGTCGGATTTGCGCTGATTCCGACGATACTTTTTCTGATCGTCTCCATCGGACAGGTGTTCAGCACCGTCGAGAACTGGTTTTCGATCCAGGTCGAGCGGCCCCTGGACAGCGCCCTTCAAACCGCGCGGCTTTATTACCAGGAGCAGGAGGAAACGGCACGATACTATTCCCGAATCATCGGCCGGCAGATCGAAGAGGGATCGTTTCTGGATCCGGAAAGGCATTCCGCACTCATGGAGATGCTCAAGACCCGCCGGTCGGAATATCGGCTTCAGGGCGTGGAGTTCTACCCCGCCCGGTCCGACGTCCGACCCCTACGGATCTTTGATTCCACGATACCGGAGAGGATTTTCCTTCCGCCCTCGAAAGACGTGCTCAGGAAAGCGATGGGAGGCGAGGAGACGATCGAAAAACCGACCACCGACCTCGGCAACCTGATCCGGGCGATGGTTCCCCTCCGGGCCTCCCCGAACTCCCCGGACCCGGACGAGATCGCCGGCGTTCTGGTGGTCGACACCCTGATCCCGCGGGGTATGGCCACCAAGATGGACGAGATCACAAAATCATTCGAGGACTATAAACAGCTCAAGGCCTTCAAGAACCCGATCAAGGAGAGTTACATCCTTTCCTTCGCCGTGATCGCCCTTGTCATCCTGTTCTCGGCCACCTGGTTCGGGTTCTACCTGGCCAAAAGCATTACCGTCCCCCTGCAAAAGCTGGCCGAGGGAACCGAGGCCATCGCCAAGGGGAACCTCGATTTCAAAATCAACGTCCGCGCGCGGGACGAGCTGGGCCTCGTCGTTCAATCGTTCAACAAGATGACGAAAGACCTCCGGATCAGCAAGACACAGTTGGAGGAGGCCAATCAATCCCTGCGTCAATCCAACACCGAGCTGGACCGGCGCCGGGCCTACATCGAAACCGTCCTCGAAAACATCTCGACGGGCGTGATCTCTCTCGACCGGAACGGTCGGATCACCACGATCAACCCTGCCGCCCAAAAGATCTTCCTAACCGGCGGACAAGAGATCACCGGGAAACTGGCGCGCGATGCCTTCCAGGCCCTGAATCTGACCCCGCTCCTTCACCTGTTGGAGGAGTTGGAAAACCGACAGATGGACGGGATCGAACGGGAACTGCACATCGTGGTGGCGGGAAAACCGCTCACGCTCGGCGTGAGCATGGCCCGAATGAAAGACGATCAGGACCTGAACGTCGGTCTTGTGATCGTGACGGAAGATCTTTCCGAGCTGATCAAGGGGCAGAAAGCGGCGGCCTGGCAAGAGGTGGCCCAGCGAATCGCCCACGAGATCAAGAACCCCCTCACCCCGATCCAGCTTTCGGCCCAGCGGCTGCGCAAAAAATATTTCGAGCAGTCCCCCGATTTCAAGGCCATCGTGGACGAATCGACCGCCACGATCATCAACGAGGTGGCCGGTCTCAAACATCTGGTCGATGAATTCTCCAACTTCGCGAGGCTGCCGGCCCCGATGCCCTCGCCGAACGACCTCCATTCGATTCTCCAGGAGGTGATCCTCCTATACCGTTCCGCGCACCGGGATCTGGAATTCGTGGTTTCCTACGACTCCGCGCTGCCCGTCTTGAACATCGACCGGGAACAGCTCAAACGGGTCTTCGTCAACCTTTTCGAAAACGCGGTGGAGGCGATGTCCAACCGCGGACGGATCTGGATCACGACCCACTTCGACCGTCCCCGCCGCAAGGCCTCCGTGATCATCGAGGACGAGGGGGTCGGCATCCAGGCGGAGGACATCGACAAACTGTTTCTCCCTCACTTCTCGCGGAAGAAAACCGGAAGCGGACTGGGACTGGCCATCGTTCACCGGATCATCAACGACCACAACGGCCAGATCCGGGTCGCCCCCCGCGAGCCGAAGGGGACCAGCGTTGTCATCGAACTTCCCACCGGCGAACCGGCGGCGGCTTAGATGTCGAGCGCGCCTCGCGAAAACAACCCCATGGCCAAAACCATCCTGATCGTCGACGATGAAACGAGCATCCTGACCACCCTCGCGGGGGTCTTGAAGGACGAGGGCTATCGGGTCCTGACGGCGCAGAGCGGAACGGAGGCCCTGAGGCTGATCAAGGACGATCCCCCGTCGCTGGTCCTTTTGGACATCTGGATGCCGGACATGGACGGGATCGAGACGCTCACCCAGATTAAAAAGGTTTCCCCCCTTATCCTGGTCGTGATCATGTCCGGCCACGGCTCGATCGAGACGGCGGTGAAGGCCACCAAGCTGGGGGCCTACGACTTTATCGAAAAGCCCCTTTCGCTGGACAAGGTCACCCTGCTGGTTCATCACGCCCTCTACCAGCAGCACCTGGAGGCCGAGAACCTCAATCTCAAACGGACCGTCGAACGGCGCTTTGTGATGGTGGGCGAGAGCCCGTCGATCCGGAAGCTCCGGGAGACGATCAAAGTGGCCGGCGCCTCGAACAGCCGCGTCCTGATCTCCGGGGAGAACGGCACCGGAAAGGAGCTGGTGGCCCGTGCGATCCATTTCCACAGCAGCCGGGCCAACCAGCCGTTCGTCGAGATTAATTGCGCCGCCATCCCCGAACCGCTGATCGAATCCGAGCTTTTCGGCCACGAGAAGGGCGCCTTCACCGGGGCTTTGGCGATGAAACAGGGCCGCTTCGAGCTGGCCCACGGCGCCACGCTGTTCCTGGACGAGATCGGGGACATGGGCCTGCCCACGCAGGCCAAGCTGCTTCGCGTGCTTCAGGAGCAACGGTTCACCCGCGTGGGCGGCACGCGGGTCATCGAGGTGGACGTCCGCGTGATCGCGGCCTCGAACAAAAACCTCCAGGAGGAAATTAAAAAAGGCGCGTTCCGGGACGATCTCTATTACCGACTGAACGTCATCCCGTTGCACGTGCCCCCGCTTCGCGAGCGGAAGGAGGACATCCCCCTGCTGGTGGACCATTTCCTCCGGGAGCTTTCCGCCGAGCAGGGACTGAGGCCCAAGGCCATGACGGACGAGGCGATGACCCTGCTCACGCGATACGACTGGCCCGGAAACGTCCGCGAGCTGAAGAATCTAGTGGAACGGCTGGTGATTCTGTCGCCCGATTCCCGGATTACGGAAGACGAGGCGGCCAATGCGCTCGCCGATCACATTCCGGTCGACGCCCTCAAAACGCCGGGCGACTCCGGCCCCCGTTCGCTGCGCGAGGCCCGGGCCGATTTCGAAAAGCGATTGATCCTGCAACGGCTCCGGGAGAACCAGTGGAACATCTCCAAGACAGCCGAGGATCTCAAGATCGAGCGGACCCACCTCCATCGAAAGATCAAGCTTCTGGGCATTCAGGAAGACGGCCGGGATTGATCGCCTTCCATGGAATCCGAGCGGGTGACCGCAGGCGGGGCGCCCCACCGAGCGCAGCCGGGGTCCTTACACCGGGCGGGGTGGCGAGCACGGCGGGGCTGCCGAAGGACAGGACCCGCCCATAAGGAATCCGTCTTGAACTCCGGCAATTTCATCACGCTCACGATCGAAAAGCTGGTGGACGGAGGCGCCGGACTGGGCCGCTGGGAAGGGCGCGCGGTCTTCGTGCCGGGGGTCTGTCCCGGCGAAACGGTCCGGGTCCGGATCGCCTCGGTGAAGAAAGGCTACGCCGAGGCCCGCCTGGAAACGATCCTCAAGCCCTCCCCCGACCGCGTCCCGCCGCCCTGCCCGGTGTTCGGAAAATGCGGCGGCTGTCAGTGGCAGCACCTCGCCTACCCGGCCCAAGCGGGGGCCAAGGTCGAGATCCTCCGTGAAGATCTGCGACGGATCGGAAAACTCCCGGACCCGGATATCCTCCCGCCCCGGCCCGCGCCCGGCCCGTTTGAATACCGGACGCGTATCCAGCTCAAGACGGATTTCTCGCGAAGCCGGTCCGTCCTGGGGTTCTACGAAGAGCGTTCGCACCGGATCGTGCCGATCGAATCCTGTCGCATCGCGGCCCCGCCCCTGAACCGGGCCCTGGCCGTCTTGAGTTCCGTCTTCTCCGATCCGGCCGGCCGTCTCTCGTCTTTGTCCGACGTCCATCTCCATTTCGCGGGCGGGACCGGGGAATTGCAGGCCTGTTATTTCGCGGAAGACGAGCTTCCGGATCGTCTGGAAAGGCTGTTCACGGCGTTCGAAGAGGGCGCCCCGAACGTGGTCAGCCAGGTGTATTACAGCCGCACGGGCCGCCGCCGGGTCCGCGGCCGGGATTACTTAATCGATCGGTTTAAGGATGTCCCGTTTCGGATCAGCGATCGTTCCTTTTCGCAGGTCCATTGGGAGCAGATCCCCGCCTTGATCGAGACGGTCGAGACCTTCGCCGCACTGACCGGAAGGGAATCGGTCCTGGAGCTGTACTGCGGGATCGGCACCTTTGGAATTTTTCTGGCGCGGGAGGCCTCGGCCCTGGCCGGGTTTGACGAGAACGTGATCGCGGTCGAGGACGCCAACTACAACGCGCGGCAACAGGGATTGCCGAACGCCCTATTCATCGCCAAGCCGATTGAACAGGCCGTGCTGGATCTGATCGGGGAAGGGAAAATGTTCGAGCGGATTATCCTCGATCCCCCGCGCGAGGGCGTCGGCCGGGAAACGCTGGAGTCGCTGACCCGCCTCAATCCGTCGCGGATCGTCTACGTCTCGTGCGATCCGGCGACCCTGGCCCGTGACTTGAAAATCCTGACCGACGGCGGCTACCGCCCCGGCCGCATCCAGCCGATCGACCTTTTCCCGCAGACCGCGCATCTCGAAACGGTCGCGGAGCTGATCAGGCCCCGGTAGGATCTTAACGCGATCATTTCCCCCCGGGCTTCTTCGCCTCGGTTTTCGATTCATTCTTCGTCTCGCCGACCGCCTTGATCCAGTACGCCGTGCCGTTGGGGTTCACCTCGGCCTCGACCTCCGTCCCCACCTTGATCTCGCCGGTCTTCTGGGTCATCTTGGGATCGACGTAGAACGTCTCCTCGCTGCCCCCGAACCCCTGGTTGTTTTCGGTCTTGACCGTGTACATGTCGCTGCTGATTCCGCTGATCAGGATCACCTTCCCCTTTACGGTCATATCGGCCAGCCCCACGCCCGACAACGACACGAATGCCGCGAACAACACTGCGATCATCACGCCTCTCTTCATTCTCAACCTCCTATGGTTGAAACGGTTTTGGAATGTAGAATCCTGTTCCAAGGAACGACGATTGTCCATCGCCCCTCCTCGAATGCCGTTTTTTCCCCGACTCCATTGGCTCTTTTTTACCTTTTATGCCCCTCCCAAGTCAACCCCCCTGCCGACCCGGCCTCCTTGTTCAAGCGGACGCATCCTTCAGGACGGTGAACTCGTATTCCAGGACGTTGCTGGTTCGACCGGCCGCATCGTGGATGTAGACCCTGAAGCGATGGGTTTGCTGCGAGGCCGTCTGGGGGACGGTGATTCGACCCGTATAACGGCCGTCTCCTTTCACCGCGTCGCCGTCCAGACCGTCGTCATGAATCGCCACCTCGATCTTCTCCATGTTTTCCCGGATCTCATTCAGGGTCGGAACGATCTCTTTCGGGTCGCGCGGGCGATCGATGCGAAGCGAGACGGTGTACGACGAACCGGGAGCGCCGGAGGAGGGTTCGACCCGGAGGTCCGAAATCAGCGGCCCGGTACCCTGCCCGGCCGCCGAAGAGAATGAAAGCATCACCAGGGAAAATGCCGCAAGGGCGATCGAATTTCCCAAGGGTTCATCTCCTCCCTAACCCGACATTTTCCATCTAACAAGTTGTTGAAAAACTCCAATCTATCCAGGCTGCTCAAAAAGTTCCAGATGCCCCCTCCGGGGACTTCCAGCATTTTTATGACTGGAAGTGGGTCGCGGGGCCGCAGGGACCGAGGAGCCCGGAGCGTACTAAGGTAGGTACGTGAGGACTCCGAGGGACCGAGAACGACGCAGATGGACTTTTTCAGCAGCCTGCCAGCCCTTAATCCAGCCAGTCCCGTTCCTTCAACTTCCGTGGCAGATACCGCTTCGTCAGGAATTGAAAATCCTTGTTGGCGAGCGCGTCCAGTTCGTACTTGAGGCCGATCGAGAGCATCCGCTTGATCTCTTTTTGCCACGGCTCCTTCTGGAACCACGGATAGGCGAGGAGTTCCTTGGCCCGACCGATATCCTTATCATTGAGCTTGATCCCGACGTTTCGCGGCAGTCCGTAGCGATCCGGGTCCGAGCTGGACAATCCAATAAACTTCGCCTTCGGAATCGCCATGCGGTTGCTTTCGAAAGCGAGGTTGATCGATCCCTGCTTGATCACCGAGTAGATGTAATAGCCCCAGGGATCGTTGTCCACCAGCACGTAGACCGGCAGCCGCCTCTCTTCGTGGAGCCGGCGGGTCAGGCGCCTCACCCCCCGGGGCGGCTGGCCGTTGCCGGTCAGAAGCACGCAGTTGTAACGCCGCCAGAACTTGTCCTCCGACAGGCGGTTCCACTGCGTCCCCTTTTCAACCAGCAACACGAAATCGGCCGTGCATTTTTTGATTTCAAGATATTCCGGCTCGACGATCGAGGGCACCGAGTAACCGCCCTTCCCCAGCCGGGTGCAGTCGACCCGGTCGCCGTCGTCCCCGAAGACGACCGGCCCCACGATGCTCCCGGCGTTTTCGGCGCGCACGTGAAGCTCCTCGCGAAGGGCCTCCAGCGCCACCTCCAAATCCTCGATCAGGGGATCCGACTCGGTCTGGGCGTCGAAGGTATTCTCGTTCGAATCCTTGATCGTGTGCTTGGTCCGGTAATAGACCTCCCTCAACGAGGTGGTGAGGTTCGCGCGCTGCAGCTCCGCGAGCGCGTCGGCCACCAGGACCGTCTGCATGAATTTCTTCGCCATGCCGACGTTGAAGAACGTGCGGGCCTGCCTTTTCCGGCCCATCTCGATCATCCCCTTCCGGGGATTGAACTTCACGTTCGACAGGGAACGGATGGGGATCGACAGCGTCGGGTCCTGTCGCCGCCCGGCGGCGGTGATCACCGCATCCGCCACCCCGATCAATTTCTTTTCAACCGGGCTCTGATTTTTCGGCTTGGTCTTCGCCATAGGGTACTCCTTCAACCCCCTCGGGAGTCACGATGATCGAGTGGGGCAGCCCTTCCGGGCCGCTCTCCGTCCTGCCCAGCGCCTGATCGGTCCGCTCGCCTCCCGTTCGCTTCGTCGCGATGTTCTGGAGCTGGTCTTTTAATTTGTTCACCTGGAGCTTGCCTCCCTTGAGGCGGCCGCAGGCCTCCGCGACCTCTTCGATATACAGTTCGAAGATATTCCGCCGGCGGAACTCGCTCTTCGCGCGCTCCCGCCTCCGGAGAAAAACCCCCAGCCGCCGGCCGCATTCCTGAAGGGCCAGGCGGATCTCCTTCCGGATTTCGTCGTAATCGGCGATGGCCTCCTTCGATTCGCTCGTAAACGGCACCCATACGGAGGCCATGTGGACGAAGATCGCCATCGGCCCGGCCGGCAGCGCGCCCTTGGACTGGGCGACGCCGTAGTTTCGCCAGTTGGTGTCCAGGACGGCCTTGAACGTCGCGCAGGCCGATTGCTGATAGAGCAGCGGGACGCGGTTGGCGTAGCGGATCACGCGGGCCAGTTCCTCATCCCCTTCCCGCTCCTCGCCTTCCGCCAGGGGGGCCCGCGGGGCCTCCGCCTCCTCGGTTTTCTTCGCGGCCTCTTCCGGCCCGCGGCCGTAGGCCAGCCCGGCCTCGATCGCGAAGGGATTGCCGCGATAGACCGCCGTGGGACGGCTGACGGCGGTGTAGAATTCGCCCTTGATCTGTCTGTAGAGCCCGGTCAGTATCGCTTTCTCCCCGATGGGCGAAAGGCAGTTGCTCGGCGGCGCCATGATCTTGGTGGATTGCAGCACCTTGTACAAGGCCTCGGCCCGATCCCCGCGCAGATCCCGTGGCCGCGTGTGCGGGGGGATCTTCGCGTTCCGGCAGATCTCCTCGGCCAGCGTCGAAGAAATCCGGCTGAAATCCCCCGCCAGAAAGCCCGACATCCAGTGGCTCCGTGTGTCGTGGAGCATCTTGAGGAACATGCCGAATTCAATGCCGTAGGGATGCGGTTTGATTTCGCGCGGAGGCGTGGGAAGCTGGGGATAGGTCCTCGGATAGTCCTTCGTCTCCCCTTCCGGCGTCTGGTAGACCAGATGAACGTGCGGGTTGGCGATCGAGGTCAGCTCGAGATATTCGTCCACCGAGGCGCGCCCTTTTTGGTAGCGCCCCTCGATCTCGAGCGTCACCTGCGTACCGCGGTGGGGTTCCCACTCGACCTGTTTTTTCTCCAGAATGCGCGGCTCGTTCTTCTTCGTATCGATTTGAACTTCGAAGTAATGGGCCGGCTTCTTCGGTCCCGTCCTGGAGATGATCCGCACGGGCTTGCCCGTTGTCAGTTGCGCGTACATGCCGGCCGCGGAAATGCCGATCCCCTGTTGCCCGCGGCTCATCCGGAGCCGGTGGAATTTGGAGCCGTACAACAGCTTCGCAAAGATCGGCGGGATCTGCTCGCGGACGATCCCGGGGCCGTAATCCACCACTGTAACGCGGAAGCGCGTGGCCTGGCTCGGGGCGGGGGTCTCCCCGTTGACGGGAACCGTCTCCAGTTTCACGGTCACCTCCGGAAGGATTCCGGCCTCCTCGGAGGCGTCGAGCGAATTGTCCACCGCCTCCTTCACGCAGGTGAGGAGGGACTTCCTCGGACTGTCGAAACCCAGCAGATGGCGGTTCTTTGTGAAAAATTCCGAGACGGAGATTTCCCGCTGGCGGGCGCCCATCTCGACCGCGGAGACGGTCGGGGCCGGCTTCGGGACTTTCACGGCCGGCGGGGGCGCGGTCTTGGGGACGGCGGCGTTCGATTTCGACTTCGGGGTCG